>JAFGKZ010000158.1 GCA_016928315.1 Calditrichaceae bacterium | reverse complement strand
GTCCAAACCGGTCTGGATATTTTGCCAATAAATAATATGGTATTATTTACCCGTTCACGGATCACAAAAAGATAAGGATGATCCATACTCATATAAAATTCGTTGGAGTTTATTGATTTGTAAACCAACTCCACAATAGTAGCGGCAGCCGCTTCGGTGCCTTCTTCATCCACCTGAAGAAAAGATTGGTGTATCACACGGTTAATATATAATTCTACTTCCGTAGTAATGCGAGTGAAATCAGCACCTGATCCAAAGGCGCTGCCCATTCCCAGACTTATTAAAACATCGTTAATGGTTTTTTTATAGTTCAGTTTTAATTTAGGCATGGCTATCGTTCCAAACGCATAGTCCAGTGCATCAAAATAATCAGTCCAGTCTGTTGCAGAGAGCTGGGAAATAAAATCATCCACTGTTTGTCCCGCAGATGGCAGCAATACGGTCATGCTGAACAGACTATCCCCATAAGGCAGATCAACAATTTGCACTTCATCATCCTGATAATACAACCAGTTGCCGGTAATTTTCATCATCTGGCATTCATTTGAAATTTGAGTAGTCGTATAAAAGGGTGCAGTAACAGTGTTTTCCTGATCAAATTGATAGGTCCAGGTGCCCTTAAAATAAATAGCGTTTATCAGGTACATAACGGCATTGGGATGAATATAGTCGAGCATATTTTCAATCTTGCCATGTGTTTTTTCACTGATCCAGGCATTGATAATGTCAACAGCATCCGGACTGGAAAAATTCAACGTTTTTGCTTCGGAATAGAAATAATTCTTGTTTACATCGATAAAAGATGGGAGAATTGCATATCCATTTCTCATCCAGATTGAGTTGGCTATTTCAAATATGACTTTCTCATCCAGATTAAGCAGCAGGTTAATAAGTGTTTTATAGGCTTCATTTATTTGCTGTTCCGAGAGCACGTTTAATTCAAGGGTGTTTTTCATATCTTCATAGTTCTGGCCGTTGGCGCCATTTAATGTCATACCTAAAGCCATCGATACGCTTAACGGGGAAATGAAAATATTTTCAGAGGTATCCACCTGATTAATCGCTTGAAATAATTTTAATCCGAAATTCTGGCTGGTAGTAACAAGTTCTTTTTCGGCGGGTGTTAAACTACGGATAGTTGGTTTGTCAGTATCGTTTAATGCTGAATAATCAGATGAGCATGATAAAATAAATGACATAAATAGACTTATTGGTAGTAATAAATACCTGTTCATGATTTTTTTCTCCTTATTCTGTCCATTGAGGTTTGGATATTTTGCCAATAAATAAAATGGTATTATTGGTACGTTCACGGATCACGAAAATATACGGCCGGTCCATTCTCAGGAAGAAACCGGTTGGTCCTGTGCCGGATGTTTCCCGTAGTTCTACAATCGTAGCTGCCGCAGCTTCCGTTCCTTCTTCATCAACCTGAACAAACGACTGATGAATAACCCGGCTGATAAATAAATTTCCGTATCCGTTAATGCGACTAAAATCAGCGCTGCCGCCAAAGGCTATTCCCATGCCCATATTAATCAGCATATCATTTAATAATTTTTTGTAATCCAGTTTTAATTTGGGCATCATGATTGTACCTTTTTTATAAGCCAGATCCTGAAAATAATTATCCCATGTATCAGCGTTTAGCGATGCAACAAAATCATCAATGGTTTGATCAGCGCTTGGCAGGAAAACAGTCATACTATAAAGACTGTCACCGTATGGCAGGTCGGTAATCTGAATCTTATCATCCTGATAATAAAGCCAGTTGCCGCTGATTTTCATCATCTGACAGGGATTAAAATTTTGCGGTGTTGTATAGAAATTCTCGGTATTGGTTAAATCCGCATCAAACTGATAGGTCCAGGTTCCTTTAAAGTAAATGGCATTAATCAGGTACATAACCGCATCTTCGGGTATATAATCCAGCATATTTTCAATTTTGCCATGCGTTTTCTCACTGATCCAGTTATTGATGATATCCACCGCATCCGATCGGGCAAAGTCCAATGGTTTGGCTTCGGAGTAAAAATATGTTTGATTAACTTCCATGAAGGATGGCAAAACCGGGTAACCTTTTTTGGGCCAGATGGAGTTGGCGATTTCAAAAATAACTTTTTCATCGAGATTCAATAATAGATCGATCAGGGATTTATAGGCTTCATTTATTTGCTGTTCCGAGAGCCCGTTTAATTCAAGAGTGTTTTTCATATCTTCGTACGTTTGTCCATTGGCGCCATTTAATGTCATACCTAATGCCATCGATACGCTTAACGGGGAAATGAAAATATTATCTGATGAATCCAGTTCATTTACGGATTGGAATAATTTTAAGCCAAAGTTTTGACTGGTGTTGACCAGTATTTGTTCTGATGAACTTAATGTTCTTGGCAATTGTGACTTTTTTGCGGAATCAAGGGGCGAGGTTGACGTGTTGCAACTTGCGAATAAATAAAACAAAATAATTATTAGAAATAATTGCATTTTAAACATCAGGATCTCCTTTTTGCGAAACTAATGATAGAATGATGACTTAAATGATCTTTATATAAATTATTTAGATTTATAATAAATGGGAAGTTTAATTCACTTAAAACCAGAAACGGTGAATCCATTTGAACATATCGATTTACTTTTGGCAATTTATTATTGGGTTGAGTAATTTTCTTACGCTTACTGTGCATTATTATAATCTCAAATTATTAAACTGAAAATCTCATCATATATACTTTATATTATAAAGATGCCCTGAAAGCCAGCCACCACTGGGATACACGCCAGTTGGGTTCCGTATCCGGTTCAACAAGAATATTCACTTTTAATTTAGGTGTGATATTTATGGACAATCCAGCCATAAATTCGGTCATATTATCAGTGAATTTTTCATCAGGCTGGGTATAGCGTTCGCCAAAATTGGTCTCAGATTCAATATCCCCATTTCGATTTTCGGTCCGGTTTGTGAATACTGCCAACGTCTGATCGCTGACATCCCAGTGTTCCCAGATTCTGTTGACGCCCAATATCACATTCCAGCTCTCATTCATATGGAAATCCAACACAACAGGAATCTGAATTGTTTGTCTCTTTGAAGTATAGTTCCAAAGCAGTCTTTTATTTTCATATTTACTACGATAGGAAGTGTATTCATAATCATCATCCTGGGGATCAATATAATCATAAAAACGGTAATAGGACGATTGGTTCTGTGCAATCACCGGTTCATTAATTTTAATATCGGATTCAACATCAGCCATATAAAATCCGGCATATACTGTTACATTTTTTGTTTCCCGCCAGCGGAAAGAGAGCATGGCCTCATTCTGCGTCTGTTTGTTATCACCAGCGCTGTGCCGGATATCGGAAAGCGAAGAATAGGATTCGTATTCCGAATGTGAATAAGTGGATGTCCATTCACCTGCGTAATAGGAAGTATCCCTGATAACAGAATTAGTTTTAAGGTCAATGTCTCTTTTTCGGTAGCTGTAATAAAATGATACATCATTATTATCAATTTTGTAATCGAGGTTAAGTGTACCGTATTTACTAACACCATCCCGGTTCCAGTTTTGATTTGTGCGGCCTGAACTTAAACTGCGGCTCCAGTCATCCGGATCAGAGTCGTAATGATAGCTGGATGAATCATATCTTGTATAATCCTGACTGGCTTCACCGTTCAGCATACCCAATTTTATCCCGGCGGTGGTTTGCTCATTTAATTTATAGCTAATTCCTGCACTTATATCCATATGATTATACTCGGAATTGCGACGAACCGAATTGGCGCTGAACCAGTCACGATCATCATTAGTTGAATACTGATCGTTATTCAGATTAGCATACTGGCCTTCACGCTCATGCATTACAGTATTGATATTGAGTCCGGCATTCAGTTCAGGTGTGAGTTTATATCCCAGGAAACCGCCGAATAATTGGGCTGAAGTCAGCATTTCATCGCTTCCGGAGTACCTGTCAACAATGGGAATATCCTCAGCATTGGCAATAAGCGCATCACCGTAAATACTTCTTCCATACTGGGAATTATATATACCTGTAGGCTGCTGATAATAAGATTCCTGCCGGTAAAGCATTTGATAGGTTGCGCCAATCAGTATTTTATCATTAAATGGATGTGTTAAAATTCCAAGGGAAAATACCGGTTCCGGTTCAGTCCGGGTCACAGAATACCAGCGCGGATCTATGGGTGCTATATATCTGCCTGAGGTATAGGAATCATAATAGTAAGGTGGATAATAATTATATTGAATGATTTCTGCTTCGGTACGGTCACCGCGAAAATCAAGATAGACTTCGGTTTTAGCGGTGCTGTCATTAGGTAACAAAGCCGGATTGAGATGCAATCTTAAAAAGGGATCATCAAATAAACCCGTTGCAACATTTCTGAAATTATAAATGCCGAACGTGTTCAGATAATAACTATTAAAAAACAGATCGGATGATTCAAAACTTTTCTCCGTAACGCGTTCTCCATAATACTGAGCCAGAAGCAAAAACGGTAATAAAATTAAGACGTAAAATTTATTCATGTTGAACTCTCCGTTGGTTGGACGATCATAATAAATCAACTATCATGCCGATTGCCAGAAGTTTTTTTCTATTATGATAAAAACCTTCTTAATTAATTATTTATTTATCACTTAGCTATGATATAAATATTTTAAAACGGATAGGAAATTTTATCAGATAATTGATTTGGTTTCAGATTTTTGATAATCAAAAATATTAAGGCGGGAGAAATCGGTAAAACAAAAGGCATGAAATATCGGTACAAATGTCATATAAAATGGTATGCTTTCAATTTGCATTTAGAGCCTTATAAAAGTATATTGCCAAGCTTTAAAATAAAATGTTGCCGGAGGAAATTACAGTAATGATTAAGACCGAAATTAAGAAAATTTCGAACTATAAAAAAGAACTTAGCATCACCATGGAAAAAGCTGATCTTGAACCGATTCGTGAGGCTCAGGTTAGACGCGTACAAAAAGAAGTCCAGTTTCCGGGTTTTCGTAAGGGTAAAGCCCCACTGGGGATGGTAAAGAAAAATTATGCCGACGCGGTAGAAGTGTATACTTTGGAAGCAGCGCTGGATGAAAGTCTGCAGAAATCTGTTATTGAAAATGAAATACAGGTTATCGGAACTCCCGAAGCCAAAAAAGTTGATTTTAATGAAAATGGCGACCTGGTATCCGTTGTAGAAGTGGAAACCACTCCGGATGTCGACTTAAAAAAATATAAGGGATTTCATTTAATTAAAGATGAATATGAAATTTCAGATCAGTTGATTAATGATACCATCCAACGAGCGCTCAAAGAAAAAGCCGAATTGCATACGGTTGATGGCGCTATTGAAAAGGATCATCAGGTTGTATTAGATATGCAGGAACTTGATGAGAACGGAAAACCAATTAAAGATAAAATCTATAAAGATATTTCGCTTACCATCGGGCAGGGACGATTCGATCCTGAATTGGAAGAACAAATTATCGGTTTAAAAAACGGCGATGAAAAAAACATTGAAAAAGTATACCCGGATGATTTTCCTCAGAAAGAATATGCCGGTAAAAAAGAAGCTTATCTTGTTAAAATTAAATCTGTACAGCGGGAAGAATTGCCGGAGCTTAACGATGACTTTGCTCAGGAATTAAATGCAGAATTTAAAACCGTCGATGATCTTAAAAAAGCGACTCGCGAGCACCTTGAATATAATTATAAAATGGAATCAGAAAATCGGCTCAACCAGGATCTGATGCAGAAATTGCTTGAAGAAAATCCATTTGAAATTCCACAAGCTTTGGTCGATAATTATTTGAATCATATTGTATCCGATGTTAAACGGCGTGATCCGAATGCAAAAGAGGAAGTGATACGCCAGCATTACCAAAGTGAGGCGGAATTTACAATAAAGGTTCACTATCTTAAAGAAAAAATTGCAAAAGTCGAAAAGATAGAGGTGGGTGATAGCGATACCAAAACGTTTCTTGATGAATTAAAGGATGAAAAAATACGCGAATTTTATGAGAAAAATCCACGGATGATGGATAATGCAAGGGAAGATATTCTCCAGAAAAAAATCAATGATTTTTTGCTGAAGAACACAAAAATCAAGACAAATAAAGTAAAACTTTAGTATATTGCTTTTAACAACATTTTTTGGATGTTTTTATCGATTGATTTGTCCGGAAAATAGAATATAGAAAGGTGAGTTCGATGGCATTAATCCCAATGGTGATAGAACAAACGGGCAGGGGGGAACGCGCTTATGATATTTATTCACGTTTGCTTAAGGAACGCATTGTATTCCTTGGAACGCCTATTGACGATAATATTTCAAGTCTGATTATTTCACAATTACTTTTTCTGGAAGCAGAAGATCCGGAAAAAGATATATTTTTATATATTAATTCTCCGGGAGGAATTGTCTCTTCCGGGTTAGGTATTTATGATACAATTCAGTATATTAAACCGGATGTTGTAACTACCTGTATGGGGCAGGCTGCCAGTATGGGCGCCTTACTCCTGGCAGCCGGTGCCAAAGGCAAACGGTACGCATTGCCGCATTCCAGAATTATGATACATCAACCTCTGGGGGGCGCGGAAGGTCAGGCATCGGATATCAGTATCGCTGCCAATGAAATTTTAAGGATCAAGGAAGTTCTTAATAATATATTAGCCGAACGGACCGGCAAGGATTTAAAACAGATCGAAAAAGATACCGATCGTAATTTCTTTATGTCAGCTCAGGAAGCAAAAAATTATGGCATCATCGATAAGGTGTTAGACCCAAGATCTAAAACAAACGAAAAGGATTCGAAAAAGGATGAGTAAACGAAATTTTCGTGATCAAATGTTCAGATGTTCCTTCTGCGGACGGTCAGCCGATGAAGTTGAAAGTCTTATTTCCGGACCGGATGTACATATTTGTAATGATTGTGTCAAAAGTGCAACAGAGATCATTTCCAGACATCGCAAACAGGCCAACATCACAGAAGATAAAAATTTACTTCCGCCGGAAAGTATTAAAAAGGAATTGGATAAATATGTCATCGGGCAGGATCGGGCTAAACGTGTACTATCCGTAGGGGTATATAACCACTATAAGCGTATCGATAATATGAACGCGGTCGAGGATGTTGAGATAGAAAAAAGTAATCTGCTTTTAATCGGCCCAACCGGTACCGGTAAAACCTTGCTGGCTCAGACCTTGGCAAGGATTTTAAATGTACCGTTTACTATCGCTGATGCCACGGTGTTAACTGAAGCCGGTTATGTTGGTGAAGACGTTGAGAACATTTTAGTCCGATTGTATCAGGCGGCAAATTTTAATGTTGAACAGACCCAGCGCGGTATCGTCTACATCGATGAGATTGATAAAATTGCCCGCAAAGACGGGAATCCTTCCATTACACGTGATGTTTCCGGTGAAGGCGTGCAACAGGCTATTCTTAAAATGCTTGAAGGCACCATTTCCAGTATTCCTCCGAAAGGCGGAAGGAAACATCCGGAGCAGAATTTAATCAGCATAAATACAAAAAATATTTTATTTATTTGCGGCGGCGCTTTCGAAGGATTGGAAGATATTATCCGGCGCCGGGTCGGCGAAAAAAATATTGGATTTGAAAAAACTATTCAAAGCCAAAACTTTCTTTCCAAGAGTGAATTGTATGCCAAGGTTGAGGCACAAGACCTGCTTAAGTATGGGTTAATTCCTGAGTTGATTGGCAGATTACCGGTATTATGCGCTCTGCACGAATTGGATGAAGATGGTTTATTTACTATTCTAACCGAACCTAAAAATGCTCTGGTTAAACAATATGAAAAACTATTAGCGCTTGAAGGCGTTAATCTAAAATTTGAAAAAGATGCTTTAAGAGAAGTTGTCAAAATTGCAGTTACACGAAAGACAGGCGCCCGATCACTCAGAGCCATTATGGAAAATGTAATGCTTGATATTATGTACAATGTTCCTTCCATTCCCAATCTAAAATCGATTACGATTACACCCAGAGTTGTCGTGGATAATGAAGAGCCCAAATTCGAATTTTCTTCCAGCAAACAAAGCGCATAAAACTTTTAATTAATTAAAGCGGAGTGCGGCTCCGCTTTTTTGTTTATATTCCAATAAATAGAATTCTATGGCTAAGAAAAAACAATCCCTTAATAAACAACCATCTGAATTAAATGTTCTACCATTAAAAGATCTGGTCTTCTTTCCACACATGGTTGTTCCACTGATCATTGGCCGGGAACAATCCATCGAAGCGGTTGAGCGCAGTATGCTCGATAACAAAATAATTATGATGGTTGCCCAGCGTGATGCCCAAAAAGAAAATATAACACCACGCGACCTTTACCGGACCGGCGTAACCGGACGCATTTTGCAGATTATTAAACTACCGAACGGTTTGGTAAAGATTCTGGTTGAAGGTATCCGTCGGGCTAAAGTAGTACGATTTATTAATAAAAAAGAATTCCTTGTTTCTGAAGTAGAAATTCCGGAAGAAGTTGTCCAGATCAACGATGAAATTGAAGCCAAAAAACGCCATCTCTTAGCCGTATTCAAAGAATATATTAGAATGAATGAGGATGTTCCGGAAGAAATTCTTTTTACGCTGAATCAGAATGACGATATTGCTAAACTTTCAGATTTTATCGCAACTTATCTGGATGTAAAAATATCTGACAAACAGAAGATTCTGGAAAAGTGGGATTTAAATGATCGTATTGAACTTATTTTTAAATTAATCAACAAAGAGAATCGAGTCCTATCTCTAAAAACAGAGCTTGATGATAAAGTGCGTCATCAAATTTTAAAGTCACAGCGCAATTTTTATCTGCAGGAGCAAATGCGCGTCATCCAGGAGGAATTGGGCGAAGAAGATGAAGGCGATAGCGAAATCAGTTTTCTGCGCAGAAAGCTGCAGGAAAAAAATATGCCGCAGGATGTGATTGATAAGTCAAAAGAAGAGCTGCATCGGCTAAAAAAAATACCGACGCTTTCGCCGGAATACAATGTTATCCGCACTTATCTGGAATGGCTGATTGCATTGCCCTGGCAGGAGCGTACGTCAGATCAGAACGATTTGGAAATGGCGAAAACCATTCTTGATGAAGATCATTATGGGTTGAGTAAACCGAAAAAGCGAATTCTCGAATATATTGCTGTGCTGCAGCGTGTCCAGAAAATGCAGGGTCCCATTCTATGTCTGGCCGGTCCTCCGGGTGTGGGTAAAACATCGCTGGGTAAATCGATTGCGCGAACCATGGGGCGCATATTCGTTCGCATGTCTTTGGGCGGCGTCCATGATGAGGCGGAAATACGTGGGCATCGCCGTACTTATATTGGATCGTTACCCGGCAAAGTAATCCAGGGAATGAAAAAAGCCGGAACCATCAACCCGGTTTTTTTGCTGGACGAAGTGGATAAACTCGGCAGTGATTTCCGCGGCGATCCGTCATCTGCCTTATTGGAAGTTTTGGATCCAGAGCAAAATTGTACCTTCTCAGATCACTATCTGGAAGTGGAATATGATCTTTCGAATGTGATGTTTATTGTGACCGCTAATAATCCCAATGAAATTCCACCAGCGCTTTTAGACCGGATGGAAGTAATCGAATTACCAGGTTATATGGATTTTGAAAAAAAAGAGATTGCCAAACGTCATTTAATTGCTAAACAAAAAATGCAGCACGGACTTAAAGAAAATGAAATCAGTTTTAAAGATGAAGCCATCGATGAAATTATTCTGAATTATACACTGGAAGCCGGCGTTCGAAATCTGGAACGGGAAATTAGCAGTATTTGCAGAAAAGCAGTGGTTAATTTGTCCAATTCCAAAAGCAATAAACGTATTGTCATCGATAAAAAATGCATACGATCCTATTTAGGAGAGCCTAAATATCCCTTAAGTAAACTGATCAGTAAAAATGAAATTGGCGTAGCCAATGGGTTGGCCTGGACACCTTATGGCGGCGATCTGCTCCGGGTGGAAGTTAATCTTCTACCCGGTAAAGATAAATTGACGCTTACTGGTAAATTGGGTGAAGTTATGCAGGAATCGGCTGTAATTGCTTTGGCCTATGTGCGTTCGAGACATCGTAAATTTAAGCTGCAGAACGATTTTATCAATAAATATGAAATACATATCCATTTACCGGAAGGCGCTGTTCCAAAAGATGGCCCTTCCGCTGGCGTCACTTTAACTACGGCGCTGATTTCCGCATTAAAAAAGGAATCCTTTCCCGATAAAGCGGCTATGACCGGCGAAATAACGTTGCGGGGGAGAGTCCTTCCGGTCGGCGGTTTAAATGAAAAATTACTGGCGGCTAAACGTTACGGAATAAAAACAATTTTTATTCCAATTGAAAACAAAAGCGATATAAAGGAAATGGATAGAGAATTATATCAAGGAATCGAAATTATATATGTATCTAAATACGATCAGATTTATGAGTATTTTTTTGGCAAAAAAAAATCCGTATGACTACGGATTTAATTTAACTGATTTACAAATTTTGTAAGTCTTGACTTCTGATTGGATGCTTTATTTTTGTGAATAAGATTTTTAAGCACCATCTTATCTAAGAAAGAAACCGTATCTTTTAATTTATCTTCAGCTGTTTTTTTACTATCCGCGCTTAAAACAGATTTAATAAGTTCTTTCATTTGCATTCTATGTCTGCGATTAACCAGACGCGCTTTTTCCGAAGTTCTTATTCTTT
>JAFGKZ010000157.1 GCA_016928315.1 Calditrichaceae bacterium | reverse complement strand
TCCTGAAATAGCTAATTTTGAACTTATAACATTAATATTTACAACGAAACTTGTCCGAAATCTGATTTATTTTGGACAGCAGTGAATATTTATATGTATTGTCTTAACCATGTGTTAGTAAATATTTGGTAAAGTCATTACCTACATATTATTTTCAATTTCCGCATATTTAAAAATCTTTTTTTAGAAAAACAATTTCAATATTCGTATACTTGATCAAAAAGGGTCGCAAGAATGATTTTACTGGAGAAGGAATGTTAACACATTCAAAAATAAGCCGGCTTTGCACAAAGGCTCTGCAAAATGATCTATCTGAAAACGAAATGGACATATTAAATAGTTGGATGGAAAAATCGCCTGCAAACAAAGCAGAATTTAACCATATAAAAAAAATGTGGACAGATTTAGGCAGCCTGCCCGTTAATCCACCGGCCGTCGATTTAAAAAACGAATGGGCGGTCATTGAGAAAAAAATTAACGCCGCACAAAAAAGTAAACCGGATATATTGAATCGCTTTTATATTTTGAAAGACCGATTGGAAAGTTTTATACCTTTCACGGTAAAAACAAAACCGCGGCTGGCGTTTACTCTTGCCGCCCTGATCATGGCACTGATAATATCGGTAATTATTTTTCAGAATTTAAATGAAAAAGAAATCCGCTATCAAACTTTTTCCGCCGCCAATAAACAGAAAGTGGACGTCCGGCTTTCAGACGGTTCTTCCATAAAACTCAACAGCGGCAGTTCCATCATCGTACGGGATGAATTTGATGATGACAAAAGGGAAGTTAAGCTAAATGGCGAAGCCTATTTTGATGTAGCCAAAGAAAATCGTCCATGTATAATTTTAACCGATAATGCTAAAATTGAGGTGCTGGGCACGTCATTTAATGTGTGGACCAGAGATAATCAAACCCGCGTGATTGTAAAGGAAGGGACTGTGCGTCTATCTGCGGTCAATTCTGACCATGACTTTGTTTTAGTGCAGGCTGATCAAATGAGTCAGGTAATTGAAAATGAAACTCCGATTGGGATAAAGAATATTCAGGCTGATCGATATATCGGCTGGATTGAAGGTAAACTGGTTTTTGAACATTGTCCTCTTGATGAATTTATTGGCGAGATTGAACGTCAATATAATATTGATGTAGATATTCAACCGGAAAATATTAAACACTTAAAATTAACCGGAACGTTTGACAATCTGCCGATCGATCAGGTTTTAGCATCCGTCTGCCTTACATTTGATTTAGATTATAGCAGCAGCGGTCAAAATAGTTATGTATTAAGACAAAAATAAATCAATATGATTAATCTATCTAAAAATATAACTTTTTTGTTAGTAATTGTTGTGTTGGGTTCAAATAACATCTTTGCCGCGGACTTAAGACTTCACTTTAATGACACCGCCTTACAGGAAGTTTTATCCGAGCTAAGCAAATCATATTCAATTCATTTTATCTACCAGGATAAACTTATTGAGGGAAAAACAGTAACCTGCTATATAGGTGAGCAAAATTCCGATGCAGCTGTTCAAAAAGCGCTAAGCCCGGTTGATCTGGCATTTGAAAAAATAAATGAGAACACCTATGTTTTATTTAGTCGGGCCAAAACCAATCATATAAATATTTCAAATCCATTTACGGTTAAAAAAACCTCGATACTAAAGCCGCCTAAAGCCATCTCAAATATACAAATTCCCTATCCTAAAATAGCACAAGATCAGGGTTATGAAGGCGTTATTGATATGAAAATATTCATAGATGAAAACGGTGATGTTAAAACAGTAAAAATTCAAAAGGCATCCGATTCGGATATTCTTAACTGGGCCGCGGTGGAGTACACAAAAAAAATAAAATTTAAGCCTGCCCAAATTGACAGTCAGTCTGTTGCCGTCTGGAGCAAATGGAAAATTATATTTGACCTGGTTCCTACTGATACTTCTTACTCGGAAGTAACCTTTAAAAATGTTGATGACCAGTGAAAGGAGTTTAATATGTTTAAAATGAGATATGTAATTATATCTATGGCATTGTTTGCTTTAGGCTGCAGTACTTCTCATTTTATCTCCGCTGATGAAACTATGAAGACGCCCAAGCTTATTGAGAAGCCCTTATTTATATATCCTCATACTGCTCAGAAAAATAATCTATCCGGCAAAGTACATCTAATCATAAAAATTGATAAGAGTGGAAAAGTAGATTCTATTATGGTGGAAAAGTCTTCCGGTCATAATATACTGGACAGGTCGGCGATTGCTTTTGTGAAACAATTCAGGTATAAACCGGCAGAACTCAATGGACAACCAATTCATTTTTATCTAAAACAATCGGTGGATTACCTGCTGGAAGAAAACAGCGATCCGACTAACGGTTATATTAAACAAATTAAGAAACTCAGGAAAAAAATTGAAAAGGCCTCCCCAGAGAGACAACTGGAATTACAAAAAGAATTACTGGCTGTTTATAAAGATTATATTAATGCAAATCTGGATTTCATAATCTTCAATCAAAATATAACCGACCTGATTAATCAAAACGCATACGACCGATGGAGTGAATCCATCGAAGACTGGCCTCTGCATTTTCTCGTATTCGATGATTTTCAAAAATCTTATCCGGGTTCACCTTTAAATACTGACGCCAGAAATCTTAT
>JAFGKZ010000013.1 GCA_016928315.1 Calditrichaceae bacterium | reverse complement strand
TTTTGTAAAAACCGCTTATATACTTAAATTCGATTTAATATCAAGCTGTTAAAATCATTACGCTGAGGTATAAATGGTTCTTTTTTTATATAGATTTCTTCATAAATTCAGGGGTAAAACTGTACCGAAGTTTGAATTTCATATAAACAGCCGGTCCCGCGATAAATATCTTATCGATGACGAATTATTTTCAATTACCGGTTCTATTATCTTTATTAATTTCAGCGCCTCTCGCGAATTAGCCCGTCAAATCAATATGAATCGTGATTCGGAAAATTCCGTTCGGGCAAGTGAACTGAATGCGATGGGTCTGTTGGATGAAATACTGCACTATATCATTGAAACTTACCGTGAAAAATTAAATCCTGATCTTCTCAGCCGACTTGAACAGTTTATGATTAAACGATTCGGAAAGAAAAATATTGATGATTTAATAAAAAATTTTGCCGAGGAATTTCCTACATCGGAGATTTATAAAAAAAAGAATACGGTTTCAACCTATTTAAAAGGTAAAACCGGCAAATTATCCAACCGGCATATCGTAATTGAAGAGCTCATTCTCCTTTGGCTCGATAATATAAATCCGGCTTATCACACTATTTATGAATTAATTGATGATGTTAACTTAGAAAACCACACGATCTATACCGATTATTTTAAAACAATTGAACACTTTTTTAACGAAGAGCCAAAGTACGGGCCGAAAAATCAATCTTTAATTGAGATGCTGACCGAGCCGGCACGCAAATATCCTCATTCTATTTTAGCCCAATTGGACTATATTCGTTTA
Source organism: Calditrichaceae bacterium (assembly GCA_016928315.1). Lineage (GTDB taxonomy): Bacteria > Calditrichota > Calditrichia > Calditrichales > Calditrichaceae > JAFGKZ01. The sequence continues at coordinate 13,270 of JAFGKZ010000013.1, read as the reverse complement.
AAATGGGGTGACTACCTGGGTGATTTCCTGAGACGGCTTCTTATCAGCATGGATTTTATCCGTGAAGAACAGAAAATACGATTTGATGCCGGATTGTTCGGTCCCGGACCTACAGAGGTTACCGAATTTGGACCGGATACCGATCATGAACCGGAAGCATTTAGTGAAGACCTGGATTGGATGCCTAAAGTGGTGATGATTGCTAAAAGTACGTTTGTCTGGCTCGACCAACTTAGTAAACAGTATCAACAATCTATTACACGCCTGGATCAGATTCCTGATGAAGAACTGGATAGATTAGCTGGTTATGGCTTCACCGGTCTTTGGTTGATTGGATTGTGGGAACGCAGTATCGCCTCTGAACGCATCAAAAAAATGCGGGGCAATCCGGAAGCCGTCGCTTCCGCTTACTCTCTGATGAATTACTCCATTGCGCCGGATCTGGGCGGCGAGGAGTCCTATCGCAATTTAAAAGACCGGTGCTGGCGAAGAGGTATTCGCCTGGCCAGCGATATGGTGCCAAATCATATGGGAATTGATTCCGATTGGGTTATAAATCATCCTGACTGGTTTGTTCAATTGAATCATCCACCTTTTCCCACCTATAAATATACCGGTGAAGATTTGAGTAATGACGAAAGAGTAGGTGTTTATATTGAAGATGGCTACTGGAATAACAGCGATGCCGCCGTAGTATTTAAACGGCTTGATAAATATACTGGCAGCGTCCGCTATATTTATCATGGTAATGACGGCACCAGCATGCCATGGAATGATACAGCCCAGTTAAATTATTTAATTCCTGAAGTTAGAGAAGCAGTAATCCAAACCATATTACATGTAGCCCGTATGTTCCCAATTATACGTTTTGATGCGGCAATGACTCTGGCTAAAAAACACTACCAGCGTTTATGGTTCCCACAGCCCGGAACCGGCGGCGATATCCCATCGCGCGCGGAACATGGCATGACCCGGAAACAATTTGATGATGCATTCCCGGTAGAGTTCTGGCGGGAGGTTGTAGACCGGATTCAGAAAGAGGTACCGGACACTCTTTTACTGGCCGAAGCTTTTTGGATGATGGAGGGTTATTTTGTGCGATCTCTCGGAATGCATCGCGTTTACAACAGCGCCTTTATGAATATGCTCAAAGCTGAAGAGAATGAAAAATATCGGCTTTCCATCAAAAATGTACTTGAATTCAATCCGCAAATATTAAAACGGTATGTTAATTTCATGAACAATCCGGATGAGGAAACCGCAATTGCCCAGTTCGGCACAGATGATAAATATTTCGGCGTGTGCATGATGATGTCCACCTTGCCAGGTTTACCCATGTTTGGCCACGGACAAATTGAGGGATTTAGTGAGAAATATGGCATGGAGTACAAAAGAGCTTACTGGGATGAATCAGTGAATACGGGATTGGTACAACGGCATGAGCGGGAAATATTTCCACTGTTAAGAAAACGATATTTATTCAGTGATGTCGAAAACTTTTTGCTTTATGATTTTTATACTTCAGACGGCCAAGTTAATGAAAATGTGTTTGCTTACGGAAACCGCGTGAACGATGAACGCAGCCTGGTATTTTATAACAATAAATTTAATGAAACCAGCGGCTGGATTCACACATCAGCAGCTTATCTGGAAAACAATCAACTGGTCCAAAAAACACTGGGCGAGGGATTAAATATTGAACGCCGCTCCGATCTTTTTATTTGTTTCCGTGATTTTATTACCGGCCTGGAATATATCCGATCCAGCGAAGAAATATGGAATAAAGGCTTATATATTGAACTGGAAGCATTTAAGTACAGGATATTTGTTGAATTTCGCCAAGTACAGCACACCGCTTACCGTCCCTATTATGATCTGGCTGTGTATCTGAATGGCGGAGGAGTGCCAGCTATTGAGGCGGCCATGGATGAATTCATTTATCAACCGATACTAAATGCTTTGCAGGAATGTATTAATCCCGGCAGTTTAAAATGGCTGGCCTGGGGCGCAGACGATAAAGAAGTTGTAAAATCTTTTAATGATAAATTTGATCAATTAGTCACCACAGTTTGTAGTTTTGAAAATCTGGAAAAGTTGACAAAAGAAAATATTGCAAATATTTATAATTATTATTCAACTGTTAAGAAAATGTTTTGTGATAAAAAAGGATTGATAACAAACATTCCAAAGTTGAGTAAATCGCTTTCTGATGAAATTAATAAATATTTCCCTGAAAAAGATAATGAACGGCTTGAAGGGTTAAGAATCGTGTTGATGCTTCCCTTTATTGAGGGATTAAAACGAATTTATTATCAGGATAAAACTTTAGCCGAAACATTTTTGGAATCGCGCTTGTATCAAAAACGTATAAAACAAACCCTTATCAGCCTTGGCGCAGATGAGAATATTGCTAATCAGGAAACACAACTTATAAAGATATTGACCTTCTTAAACAATGGTTTGAATATCGATAAAAACAATCCATCTTTGCCCTATTTTGAAGAATTATTTAATACCAAAAGCGTACAGCGCTATCTGCAAATGAATGAATTTAATGGGATTGTTTATTTCAATAAAGAGCAATTCGCCCATTTATTATTCTGGCTGGCCATTAAATATGTTATTCATTTGACGCAGTCAGATAAAAAGAAGATCACTTCGGTAAAGATTAATGCCATCTTCAGGAAAAGAAATTCATTTATTAAACTTGCAGATAAATGCGGCTATAAAGGTGAAGATTTCCTGGAGAAACTGGAAAATCTATAAAGAAGAATTAATTAATCAGCGGTAGTAATTCATAGTTAAATAAATTATCAATATGGTCAATCTTTTTTAAATCGGTGCGGATTTTTTCTGCACTGGTATGAAATTCTACCGGATAATTTGGATAAATATCCACATTTTTTTGCTTCTGCGGTGGAACATCCTGCATTAATTCCACCAAAAATAATGCCTGATATAATAATGTACGGGCGCTGTCATACTCCCCAAGCTGCATTAAAAACAATCCCTTTAGATGCGTATAACTTGAGGATGAACTATTAGAGGCGATAGCAATGTTGATGCATTTCAGCCCCTCTGTAAACTTCTTATGATCATAAAGAACTACCGAAGCCAGATAATTTAAATATTCATCATTTCGATGTTCCTGTTTCATATCCAAAATATATTTTTCATATTTATTTCGGTAATTATCCCAGGCTAACTGACTGTTCACTTCGAATACTTTCTGGATGAGTTCCGGATTAATTTCGTTATAATCATTTTCTAACCGCCGATAAATTTCAAATGTCCGTTCAAATGAAAATGGTTCATCATCTAAAAGGTCCGGCGCCTTGCTAGGCGATCGTTTGGAAAGTTTTTCAACTTCTTCAGGATTGTTTTTCATGAATACTTCATTGCCGATATCAAAAATATTATTAATCGATTCCAGAGTAAATGCCTGCAGAACAAAACGTTCTTTGTACAGTTTAAAAATTTCATTGATCGATTTTTCTATATCAGCTTTAGACATGGTATCTGATGTATTCTTTATGCAACTTACTTTTTATTTTTAAGCAAAATCTCAAATTAATGTTTAAGTATCGCTTTAAAATTTATCGAGCTTTTTTATTATTGCTTTTATTTTAAATATAATCTTCTCTTTAAAAAAGTCAAACAGTTTCAAAATGGATATTCATATGTTTTTTATGATAAAAATTTATGCAGCCATTAACTATGATTTTTTGTTTTCTCTCACAAAATTGATAATATAAAAACTTTCTTTTTTAGCCTATTCTGACTTTATTATTTTAAAAATATTACGCCCAGCACAGAAAGTTTATTAATCACCTTGTTTATTAAAGCACATTAGATAAAAAAATGATAGAATCTTACACGTAATTAAATTATATTCTTCTATGCGATTAAGAAAAGTATAGATTTAATAATTGATTGGAGCAATATTATGAAACATACTTTTAAAAGTGTACTTGTTCTTTTTATGTTAACTTCCATCGTTTTCGCCCAGGGAAAATATACAGAATTTAAGGTAGGTCTCTTAGGCCCAAAGGATGCAGCGACCGGTTTTTTCGGCGGATTAACCTTTGGCCGCTCGGTTGATCAGAATCTTGGAATAGCGCTTGAAATTGACGTATATAAAAAAAGTTATGATAAGGAAGAAAAAATTGATACAACTGGTTTAGATATTCCACATCTCCCTACCACCGATGTTATGCAAACCTTTGAACAAAATGCCTGGCTTTTCCCAATCTTTTTCCAGTTTCAGTATCTCGGGGAGATAACGCCTGTTTTTCATATGAAAGTTACAGCAGGATTAGGCTATGAATTTTTATATACCAGTTATAATGATTATGAGAATAAACGTGAAGATAGTTTTTTCTTCCATGGTTTTGCCTGGCATATTGATGCAGGCGTCAGCTATCCTTTAAGCCGGGCATCCGATTTCTTTGGGGAGATTCTATACCATGGCGGTACACCATCTAAAGATAAGAAAGATCGCAATGGCTTTCCTATGCGCACTGAAGTTGACATGTCTGGTTTAGGATTTAGAGTAGGTTTGCGCGTGTATAATTTTGGATTTTAGAGATGCTTAATTACCATATATTAAATTATTCTAGTCAAATGGAGTATTAGTTTGATAAGATTAAATATTTTTATTCTGATGGCTCTTATTCTTTTGGCAGGCTGTATCCCGCAAATAAAAGAAGCGGCCTTAACGCCAGCGCCAAAGATACGCGTTTTACTGGATTCTATAACAAAAAAAGATTCAATTATATTTAACAACGTGTATGCATTAAAAGCCGAAGAAGCTGATTACGAATTCGGTAAAAATAATCGCCGCATTTATATTGAGCCGCTTGAACCCGGTTATCGTATTTATAATGAAAATCGGATTTTTAAATTTACCGTCAACGACGGTGTTATTTTTAAATCTAAAGATGATGAAGGATTTTTTACCTTTCATGGTAAGCGGTATAAGGGCGATATTTTAATTTCATTGATTGCTAACAAAGATTTACAGATCATCAACCGGATTGATCTGGAAAAATATTTGGAATCTGTTGTACCCGCAGAAATGCCCAGTCATAAAACCGGTTATTATGAAGCACTAAAATCTCAGGCTATTTGTGCCCGAACATATGCCGTAAAAAAAATGGATGAACGAAGAGATCGGTCTTTCGATGTGTATGATGATCATCGTGACCAGGTTTACGGCGGATTAAAAGCTCAAACGACTTTAGCATCTAATGCAGTTAAAGAAACGCGCGGCGATGTAATGATGTTTGACAACAAATTAGCCGACGTTTTTTATCACTCCACTTCGGGGGGGATACTGGAGTCGGCCGAAAATGTCTGGCCAAATTACAATCAGCCCTATTTAAAGTCCAGACAAGATGCTATTGGGCAAAGCTTTGCGGATGAAAATTCTCCCTACTTTCGCTGGTCTGATACATTATCCATCAATGAACTGGATGTTATTTTTAATCATCAGTTTAATAAATCGTATTTGAATCAAATCGTACAGGATACCACCGAATTGATTTTTGAAGTTCATATATTGAAACGCACATCCAGCGGGCGTGTTGCAGAAATGCAGGTTAGTTTTGGCGATACGACAATTAATTTGCAGGGTTACGAAATCCGTAATTTTTTTGCAAAGCCGCAGAGGCGAAGTTTGCCCAGTACCTTGTTTACCATTAAATCCATATCGGATTCTCTTCTGGTTATCAATGGCGGCGGATTCGGACATGGTGTTGGTATGTCGCAGTATGGCGCTTTGAATATGTCTGAAAAAGGATTTAAGTATTACGATATTCTTGTAAATAAATACTTCATCGGCACCTATTTAAAGAAGGTTTACTAATGATGTCATCAAAACAATTAGCATTACTGAGTATACCTGTTTTATTATTATTCTACTGCAACCCTAAAACACTGTTAACCGGCGTTACCCATACATCGGATGTAGACAGCGTTCTGTTTTATCAGCAAAATCCCGTTGCGGATCCTTTTCTGGATGAATTACATTCCAATCACGGTAATTCCGCCCGATTGACTACCCTGCTTTTACCCCCTCCGCCGCCGCCCCCCCCGGATTATAGAGAAATTCAAGGTTTCCGTATTCAGCTCTTTGCGGGAACCGATTCCATCAGCGCTTTATCCGTGCAAAATAAAGTGAATAATGATACGGATGATCCTGTTTATTTAATCCATGAAGGCGGTTTATTTAAAATACAGGTTGGCGATTATCCATACCGCATCGATGCGGATAATATGAAATTGTTGTTAAATAGTAAAGGCTACGACGGCGCCTGGGTAGCCAAACGGATGATACATGTTCCGTCTGATAGCAGTTTCGTGGATTCCAACATGGTTATACCGCCACCGCCGCCGCCGGTTTCAGAGCAACAGCCTAAACCGGAGGCAGTGACCAATCAAATAACTGATTCCACGACTGCACAACCTGTGCAGACAAAATTTAAAATTCAGATAATGGTTACTGCCGATGAATTAAAAGCACAGCAGCTGCAACTTGATCTGGAAAACAAATTTTCCATCGATACATATTATGAACAGGCAGGTAATATTTATAAAGTATTTATCGGCCGATTTCAAACCCGCGCTGATGCAGAAGTGCTTTTAAAGAATGTACGTGAGAATGGTTATCCCGATGCCTGGCTGGTTTATTAAGATTATTTAGGTTTCTCTATTTTTTCGGTTTTTAAATAGGTTACCCGGATTATACTATTTAGTAGAATTATAACGCCGATCCATTGAACCGGGCCCAGTATATTCCCCCGCAAAATATATTCTAAGATTATTGCCGTTAACGGAAAAGAAAGCTCGCAAATGGTGGCAACGGAAGCGCTGATTCGTTTTAATCCATAAAAATAAAAAAAGATAGCCGGACCGCCTGTTGTGAATGCTATAATTAGAAAAATAATGGACTGTTTTGATGTAACTGATGAAACTTCCCAAAATATACCCGAGCTTAGAACGATTATCAGCATCATGCCTGAGGTAATTAGAAAACGCAAGTAAGTAGCCAGTTTAAAATCTACATTTTTAATAGCCCGTTTGCTAAAAACTGTAGATAAAGCAAAACTAATGGTAGCTATTACGGCAAAAAGCGCTGCCAGGGACGTTTTATCCGAAGCATTAAGCGCCGGTAATCTAAAACCAAATGTCATCAGATAAGCGCCGACAATCGCTGCGCCTGCCCATAAATAAAATTTCTTATTCAGATGGTCTTTAAGAAGAATGGCGGCAAAAGAAACGGCAAATACAGGCTGAAGTTTTTGGATAAGAACCACAATGGATAAATTGACATGATTAACATAAAAAAGCGCCTTTGTTATAGCCATCGTGCCAATCGCACCGCCAAACAGAGCCACGCCGATAAACGCCAGCCAGTCTTTTGGTTTTAACTTTTTAAATTGGCCAAAATTTCTACTAAAAAACGGCGTTAAAATGAGGGCAACGATTATCGTCTCAATAAAAACAACCAAGGTGACAGGTAATGTGTAGAGCTCCGGTCTTAAAACGATACCATCCACACCCCAGAGGGCAGCTGCTATAATAACAAATAAGGGTGCTAGTTTATTCATAATCGGTCACATCTCAAAAAAAAATTCTCTGTATTTAATAAGGCGCAAATGTACAAAAAAATGGATCAAAAAGTAATTTTTTATAACCTGATATACTGTTATCCTTTGGATCTGACGGCAGGGATAATCAATTTATCTCCTGCTTTTAGATTGTCCAGTTTAACCTCTTTATTGAAATCTACTACAAGCCAGTACGGCAGATTATAAATATAATTGCAGATGTACCATAAATTTTCGCCATTTTTAACCTGGTGCGTCAACGTGTCTGTTATTTCATAATTAACAAAAAAATCTTCCTCCAGACCTCGATGATATTCCAGGCGCAAACGGTTAAACTCATCAGCAGAAATATTATTAAAAATAAGTTTAATTCTTTGATTTAACTGGATGGGAGTGCCGTAGGATATCCTATTCCAATTACGAATTTGCTGGGTTTTAATCTGCAGCCAGTCGGCGTAGTGACCAAGCGTTTCTTCTGGTTCAACCCAAATATAGCCTTCAGCCGGATCAGATTTTTTTATGAATTCAATTTCAAGATCATTAAGCGTTTTTCCGGTTGTTCGAACAAGTTGAGCAGTTGAAACTGTAAGAGTCGTATCGTCTTTCCGGGGTTCAGGCAGCCAAAAGGTAAGTAGTGGTATCGAGTCAGCCTGCTGAACGACTATGGGGGAATCCAGTTCCAGCGGTGTATTCGTTTCCGGCTTCGATTCGGTTTCCGCTGCCCTGGCAGCCAATATTTGTCCGGCTGGTTTTGTTTGAGCTGGTTTCACTTGTTCAGCTTTTTCTCGATTGATTGCCACCAGTAATTGCGTTTCGGATTCAACAGGCAGCCGAATGGTCATACCCCGCCGGATAAAATGTGCATTGGAAATATTATTGAGCGCCATCAACGTTTCCACTGATGTTCCAAATCGTCGTGCTATATTACTCAGATTATCACCATAACCAATTTTGTAATATTTGCTTTGTTTCTGCCTGGAAGCATATGCGGATGCCGGCAGAGCTGCCATCACTGAATCTATTTCCATATCCACCGGCAATTTTACCTTGTAGCCTTTGGGGATATGTTTGGAGTTATCATATACCGGATGACGTAAAGCCGGATTATATTTCCGGAACAAATCCTTGTCGATCTTTAAATGATCTGACAGGGTATCAAATTCTATGAATTGTGTTAATTTATATTCTTTATATGCAAGTGGCGGCTCAAAATTAATCGGCCCAAAATAACTCATATAATTTTGCGTCACATGCAAAGCGGCGATGAATTCACAGTAAAAATTTCTGGAGGCAAACTTAAAATAACGACTGTGATAATTTTTGATGATTGTATTAAGTTCGTTCGTTTTTAATTTTCTCACTGCACGCTTCATGCCATGGGCGCCATGATTATAGGCTGTAATCGCCAGCGGCCAGCGGCCTAAAACCTCATAATTTCGTTTTAACAGTTTTGCAGCCGCTTCCGTTGCCAGAATAGGATCCAGCCGCTCATCCATTTCATAGGTTATTTTAAGGAATTGTTTTCCAGTACCCCGAGTGAACTGCCAGATACCAGCCGCACCGGCACTGGAATAAGCCCTATAGTTGAAAGACGACTCCACATGGGGTAAAACAATCAGTTCTTCCGGTAAATTATGTTTTGCAAAGGTCGCCTTCAGGAAGGGCATATAGCGACCCGAGATTTCCAATCCCCGTTGAAATTTATTTTTCTGACCCCGTTGTACACGAATGCGAAGTCTGGCTTCGAGAAAATCAGTTTTATTTTTAAAGTCTTGCAATTTATAGACTAATTTCTTTTGCGTTGAATCCATTTTATTGGTATCCGGATAAACAGCGGCGATACCAGATAATAAATCTTCATACTGTTTGGTCTTCTTCTTAAAAAAAACCTTTTGTTCCTTGCTGAATGGATCATCGGCTTTACTTTCATCCAGTTCACCCCAGGTAACCACTTCATAAACAATATTCAATTTTCGGGAATCATGAATAAGATATTGATTGGTATTATAGTTACCGAATATTTTAATCCAGAACTGACAGGCATCTACCATTTCATCATGAACCGGAAAAAGTTCTTTTGATGAATAGTTTAGTTCACCACTGAATCCCAAATACGAATAAAGTAAGACAAATAAAAATATGACTCGTCGTAACATATAAATCCTTTTAAAATCCCCGCACAAATTGTTGTTTACTATAGTCGTCTAAAATTAGCGATTTTTACAATAATTCCCGAATTTTGTTCATAAAACAAAAATTAATAATTGCTGAATTCCCAAATAGAGTGAAAACTGCTTTTATCACAATTTAAAAACCATTATATTTGGGTTTTATTGCAATTCATATTCTAAAGGAAAGTGAAGTATGAAAAAATCAACCATTGTATGGACCAAAATAGACGAGGCGCCGGCGCTGGCAACTTATTGTCTGCTGCCTATCGTAAAATCTTTTATCAAAAATACAGATATCGAAATTGAAACCAAAGATATTTCTCTCGCCGGCAGAATTATCGCCAATTTCCCAGAGAAACTGCGGGCAGATCAGAAAATACCGGACTGCCTGGCGGAATTGGGCGAATTAGCCAAAAAACCGGAAGCCAATATCATTAAACTGCCTAATATCAGTGCATCCATCCCCCAGCTTCATGGCGCTATAAAAGAACTGCAGCAAAAAGGTTTTGATATACCATCCTATCCTGAGGAACCAAAAAATGATGAGGAGCGGGCCTTGCAGGCACGTTTTTCCAAAGTGCTGGGCTCAGCGGTTAATCCGGTTCTGCGTGAGGGTAATTCCGACCGCCGCGCGGCTGAGTCGGTTAAGAAATTTGCCCAAAAATATCCGCATAAAATGATGAAACCCTGGCCGGAATCGGGATCCAAAGCCCGTGTTGCTCATATGCAGGATCATGATTTTTATGCTAATGAAAAATCTGTAACAATGGAAAAAGCCTGCGATGTGCGCATCGAGTTTGTTGATAAGGCCGGTAAAGCGACTATCCTAAAAGAGAAACTACCTTTGCTGGCCGGTGAAGTTCTGGACAGCACGTTTATGAATGTAAAAGCTCTGCGTAAGTTTTATGCGGAACAGATTGAAGAAGCCAAAAAAGACGGTGTATTGCTTTCTCTTCATCTGAAAGCAACCATGATGAAAGTATCCGACCCGATTATGTTCGGACACTGCGTATCGGTTTATTACAAAGATGTCCTGGATAAACATGCCGATGTGCTGAAAGAGATCGGGGCCAACGTTAATTTCGGATTGATGGATGTGCTGGATAAATTGAACAAGCTGCCTGCGGCTAAAAAAACTGAAATCGAAGCAGACATTGCTGAAGTATATAAAACCCGTCCGGCCCTGGCTATGGTTGATACCCGTATTGGAAAAACCAATCTGCATGTGCCCAATGATATTATCGTGGATGCATCTATGCCCAATGTGGTGCGTGACGGCGGTAAAATGTGGAATAATAATAACGAACTGCAGGACTGTATCGCAATGGTTCCCGATCGCTGTTATGCTACTATGTACGCTGAAATCCTGGAAAACGCCAAACGCAACGGCCAGTTTGATCCATCGACCATGGGCAGCGTGGCTAATGTTGGTTTAATGGCAAAAAAAGCTGAAGAATACGGCTCTCACGATAAAACTTTTGAGGCGCCCACAGACGGCATTATGCGCATTGTTGATAATGTTTCCGGCAAAACCGTTCTTGAGCAAACCGTTGAGACCGGCGATATCTTCCGGGCCTGCCAGGCCAAAGACGAAGCTATTAAAGACTGGGTTGGACTAGCGGTAAGAAGAGCCAAAGCTTCCGGCTGGCCGGCAGTATTCTGGCTGGATGAAAACCGTGGCCATGATGCCCAGATTATAAAAAAAGTTAATAAGTACCTGCCCGAACACGATACCACTGGTCTGGATATCCGCATTCTAAAACCGGTGGATGCTATGAAATTCAGCCTGGAGCGGGTTCGTAAAGGACTAAATACTATATCCGTTACAGGCAATGTGCTGCGTGATTACCTGACTGATCTTTTCCCCATTCTGGAACTGGGCACCAGCGCGCGCATGCTTTCCATCGTTCCCCTGCTGAACGGTGGCGGATTGTTTGAAACCGGGGCAGGCGGATCAGCGCCCAAACATGTACAGCAGCTGCTGAAGGAAAATCATCTGCGCTGGGATTCGCTGGGTGAATATTGCGCACTGGTTCCTTCTTTTGAGCTGATCGCTGAAAAAACCGGCAATGTCAAAGCCGCCCTGTTGGCAGAAACGCTGGATCAGGCCATCGGGCAATATTTGGAAAATGCCCGTTATCCTTCGCGCAAAGTCAACGAAATTGATAACCGGGGCAGTTCTTTTTACCTGGCGCTTTACTGGGCACTGGCACTGGCTAAACAAACTAAAGATGCGGCTATGCAAAAGCGGTTTACAAAAATAGCCGAAGAACTGATGAAGCATGAAACCAAAATTGCCGGAGAATTACTGACTGTTCAGGGCAAGCCGGTTGACCTTGGCGGTTATTTTATGCCCGACCCGGCCAAAGCGGAAAAAATAATGCGGCCGAGCGCAACACTGAATGCAATTATAGATAATATGTAATTTGGTCATTGGTCAGCAGTCAGGTGGACTGTGTTCGTTATTAATGGTCAATTGCAGGGGCAATGCATTCATGGTAAAATAAACAAAGCGAGATAACTTTGCTGATAATGCATCGTCCTTACAACGTGCGCATGGTGTTTTTTCCGGGTTATTAGGTGTCATAATGCAAAATTTCCAATCAATAACGTGCCGGAAAATAAATAAAATCAAAAAACGTCAGGCCATAAATTATGGCAACGAAATCATGGCTAAAGTCAGACCTTTCGGCGTTGGTAGCATATTATTCGGGATGAACAGGATTTAAATCGCATCCGGAAATAAATCATTAATAATCCTTTATTATGAAGTATATTACACCTGACCTTATTCCGGCTAGGATCCATAATTTCATATTGTTTCTAATGTAATCAGGAATACTTAATCAACCTCAAATTAAATCAATCCAATAAAAAATTACTTTGTTTTGTTAATATATTGTGTATCTTAGTCCCAAGATTAATTGATAATTCTTTAGGAACCCGTAGTTGTTCAAAAATAAGGATTATACTTTCCAATTAATCCCGTCTTAAGCAGCATTTGTTCAAAGATTAGTAAATACATTTTTTTTACCAAAAATGAGGTTCATATGCTTAAAGAAATTCTGGAAAAGTTGGTACGCGCTATTGTAGATAAACCGGAGGAAATCCACATAATTGAGACGAAGGGACAAAAAGTCTGCATTTATGAACTGCGGGTGGCTAAAATGGATTTTGGTAAAGTAATTGGTAAACATGGAAAGAATGCCCTGGCGCTAAGAACCATTTTACAATCTATATCGGCAAAGAGCGGTATGCGGGTTATGCTGGAAATTATTGAATAAACTGGAATAGAAGCTAATGTAATTAATAAAAATCCGCGATTGATTTAAACCATAATCACTGAGGATGGGTAAGACAGGTATGTCCACTCTTTTCCATCAAGTGAGGATAATGAGCCCGCAATAAGGAAAGTTTAAATTATATAAAGAAAAGAAAGGTTACACAAATTTGGCAGACAAACAATCATTAGAAAACTATTATAAAGAT
>JAFGKZ010000156.1 GCA_016928315.1 Calditrichaceae bacterium | reverse complement strand
CATTAGGGAGGGATGTCCTTGTCCGCCAGTCAGTCGGCAGACTGATCCGCCCATTGGCGTGACTGGCGGACGATGGACAGGGAGGGTTAGTCGTTAAGCCATTTCCAACTAACTTTCCTAATTTATCTAATTGAATTTCTTATATCGAACTCACGTTAAATATTTAATTGGAATTCCTTAATAAATCCCTTAATATAGGCGCGCTTGTCAGTCAATTGAAGAAAGATGATCCATATTTAGTTCTGCTATAATGTTTTGCTTTTTTATCCTGGCTTCTCAAGAATTATAATTGTTGTTAATTAATTTGTTTTAAGGAAAATATAGATGTCAGATGAAGTAACTTTTTTACCAGCCTTTCACGATTTAGGATTGTCCGAAAAGATTCAAAAAGTTGTGGATGATGTTGGTTATGAAACGCCAACACCCATTCAGGCTAAAATTATACCTTATATGCTGGAAGGAAAAGATGTGGTCGGCCAGGCGCAAACCGGAACCGGTAAGACCGCTGCCTTTGCTCTGCCCATTCTATCGCGAATTGATATAAAAAATATACACATTCAAATTCTGGTTTTGACGCCGACCCGTGAGCTGGCTATCCAGGTGGCGGAGGCATTCCAAAAATATGCCGGAAAAATTAAAGACTTTCATGTTTTACCCATTTACGGCGGCCAGGATATTGAGGGCCAGTTGAGGCGGTTGAAGCGGGGCGTGCATGTGGTGGTGGGAACGCCGGGCCGGGTGATGGATCACATGCGCCGTGGTTCAATGAACCTGGATTCACTCTGGTGCCTGGTTTTGGATGAAGCGGATGAGATGCTGCGCATGGGTTTTATCGATGATGTGGAATGGATTCTGGATAAAACGCCGGCTAATCGTCAAATCGCTTTATTTTCTGCGACTATGCCCAAGCCAATCCGTAATATTGCCAAAAAATATCTGAAGGATCCGGTTGAAATTACCATAAAAACAAAAACCGCAACGGTTGAGACGACCCGGCAGCGCTACTGGATGGTCAGCGGAATGGATCATAAAATGGATGCGTTGACCCGTATCCTTGAGGCGGAAAACTTTGACGCAGTCCTTGTTTTTGTGCGTACCAAAACCGTAACTACGGAAATAGCGGAAAAATTACAGGCCCGTGGATTTCTGTGCGCGGCGCTTAACGGCGATATTGTTCAGAGCCAGCGGGAGCGTATCATCAATCGTTTAAAATCAGGCCAGTTGAATATTATCATTGCCACCGATGTAGCTGCGCGCGGGCTGGATGTGGACCGCATCAGTCATGTAATTAATTTTGACATTCCCTACGATACCGAATCTTATGTGCATCGTATCGGCCGGACGGGAAGAATGGGAAAAAGCGGAGAAGCCATCCTTTTTGTTGCACCCAGGGAAAGACGTTTTCTGGATGATATTGAAAAGTCAACGCGGCAGAAAATTGAACTCATGGATTTTCCATCCACCGAAGTATTGAATGACAAACGCATTGCCAATTTCAAACAAAAAATTACCGATACGCTGGCTGCTGAAGATACCAAATTGTTTTATGAGATTATTGATCAATACCGTCAGGAGCATAACGTACCGGCGATTGATATTGCGGCCGCATTGGCTAAAATGGTACAGGGAGAAGATCCTCTGCTGCTGCAGGAACGTCCGAAACGGAAAAAAGATAGAGATGAAAGAAAATCGCGTGAGCGGGATGATAAAAGAGAAGGAAGAAAAGAGAATAAACCTCGCCGGAGAGATTCCAGACCACGTGATGAAGATATGGAATCGTACCGGATTGAAGTGGGACGAAAACACGGTGTGCAGGCAGGTAATATTGTCGGCGCGATTGCCAATGAATCCGCCATTGAACCGGATGATATCGGGCGTATTAATATTCATGATGATTACAGTATTGTTGATATGCGCAAAGGCATTCCGCGACCGGTATGGCGGATGCTGAAAAAAGTGCGTGTATCAGGAAAAGAAATGGCCATAACCAAACTGCTGGATGCACCGGAAAAGAGTGTGAAGGATGAAATAAAAAAGCACAGATCAAAATCCCGCAGATAAAACAAATTATATGTTTTTGATTTTTTAAAGCGTTATTTCCGGTTGTTTATCTGTCATCTTTTCCAGTCCATATTTATAGGCTTGCGGCGTATCAATATCCAGCCAGTAATCTTCTTTTTCGGTAAACACGGCGTGCATGTCCTGGTTTTCAATTAAAATCTGAATAGCTGCGCTAATAGATTCCTTGTCATCTTTTAATTGTTGGCGCATGGCGTCATAAAAATTATTCTTAAGTCTAAAGACGCCACAGTCAATGCCGTTATAAACCGGAATTTCTTTTCCTATATTTATAATCTGATTGTCATTCAAATTAACCTTAGTAGCATCATCAATATCAAAAATTTCGTTGACGCGTTTATCTACCAGCAATAAATTGTAATCACTGTCGTATTCGATCAGTCTTTTAATGGCGCTTTCGGATACAATATGATCAGACATCGACAAAATAAAGTTTTCTCCTTTGGTCGCTTCTTCCGATAATAAAACGGATATGCCATTTCCCCTAAGCCATTCTTCATTCAATATAAAAGATATATTTAAACCGAAATTATTATTCTTTTTAAGATAATCTTTAATCAGACCCGATTTATAACCGACTACAATTATAAAATCGCTAATACCGGAGTTATTGAAATTTTTTAAAATAGTGGACAAGATACTTCCATTGCCAAATGGCAGAAGGGTTTTGGGAGTATCATTTGTTTTTTCTATTATTCTGGAGCTTGTTCCGGCAGCAATGATTACTACTTTATTGGTTCTTTTTTCATTTTTCATATTTTATAGCACCGAAGTAATAAATTCTTTTGCCCTGGCAACCGATTTGCCGTCATTAAAATAAAAGCAATTATTTAAAAGCGTTTGGTAAATATCTTTGGAATTTGCATTCTTAAGGACTGAATTAACCGTTTTTAATATGGAATCATTGCCGTCATACAAGGCAACATGTTTCATAATATTGAGTTCATCCGGCATATTATGTAAATCTTTATATTGATTTTGGATTACAATAATCGGGTTACCGGTAATCAGATATTCATAT
The DNA here is from genome assembly GCA_016928315.1 of Calditrichaceae bacterium. Lineage (GTDB taxonomy): Bacteria > Calditrichota > Calditrichia > Calditrichales > Calditrichaceae > JAFGKZ01. The sequence goes on along the minus strand of JAFGKZ010000156.1, from coordinate 740 downwards.
AATATAGATGATGTATCGCTGATTAATAGATCCGATACTTTGAAATCGAACATGGTATCGCTCGTGATTACTGCGGCCGGATTGGAAAAATAGACATGTTTGATATTATTTAACCTAGCCCACATTTTTAACTTTCTTATATGTACCCGATCATGATGATGAGGCCGGATGATTAAATTGTGTTCTCTGGTTATTTCTTCGGCAAACGGTTTGGCATAGGTAAGAAGTGTGCCGTCACCCCATTTCCATGTCGGCGCATAGAGAATATTTTTTCTGGACTGGTCTCTGACGCCTAAGCGATTCAGTACCTGTTGCTTGTCGATTTTATCATTTATATAATCATCAAATCTAAGATTGCCGATTTTTATTAATTTATCTTCAGGTATATTTAATCCAACATCTTCTAATTTAGCCAGATGTTTGGGACCGGATAGAAAATGATAGTCATAACTTTCCAGACTATGAAATTTAGCGCCGTATTTTTTATCCCCGCTGCCATGCCCGATAAAAATAGTTTTTAATTGTCCGGGATTATGCCTTATAGCAACATTGGAAAGTGATATAAGCATACCTTTCAGATTCGGAATATCTTTTGTAGCGATTTTTATAATAGGCGGTGTATTGAACAGACTCTTATGATCAGGCGATGCATTACCATTTCGAAAATACTTCCTAAACTGAATACTTCGCTTTGTCTTTTTAACTATAAATTTACCATCGATTTCCCTGTAAAGAGGCAT
>JAFGKZ010000155.1 GCA_016928315.1 Calditrichaceae bacterium | reverse complement strand
TTGTCTATCATAAATCATATATCGGCCTGGTAGGATAAGCTATAATTCTTGGATTTGCTTTTCTATAAGTATGAAGTCACTTTATGATCAATTTTGATAAATGATGACTGCACCCCGAAGGGGTAAAATATTTGTAGAAATAGGAAAACACAAAAAACCTGCCACGCCGTAGGTGTGGAAAATAAAAATTCTAACAAATTCTCGGTAATTGCTCCCCAATGGGCATATCGACAATACGATTGATACCCAGCGGTGTTTTCATCGCCACCTTGCCAATGTGCTCATCAACCACTTCACCGATGATGGTTGCATTTTCACCAAATTCATTTTTATGCATGGCTGCCAATACCGCTTCTGCAATATCCTTTTTTACAAAAGCAATTAATTTACCCTCATTGGCTACATACAAAGGATCAATGCCGAGAATTTCACAGGCGCCGCGTACATCATCACGAACCGGGATTTTATCTTCATAAATCTGGATACCTTTTTGAGCGCTCTTAGCCATTTCATTTAAGGTGGTAGCTACACCGCCGCGCGTGGGATCGCGCATGGCATGAATTTCCGTAGATACGTTGAGCATCTTGTGAACCAGTCTGTTAAGGGCAGCGGTATCACTAGTGATCTGTGTCTTAAAAGAAAGCCCTTCACGGGTAGTCATTACCGCCATGCCATGATCAGCGATAGTGCCGGATAAAATGATATTGTCACCGATTTCTATTTTGGAAATACCCATATCAATTTCATTTGGGATTATACCTATACCGCTGGTATTGATGAACAACTTATCACAGGATCCGTGATCGACTACTTTGGTATCACCGGTAACAATCTGCACGCCGGCTTTATCGGCGGCCTGCTTCATGGAAACAACAATCTTATGCAGATCCGCAATCAATAATCCCTCTTCCAAAATGAATCCGCAGCTCAGGTATTTTGGTACCGCCCCGTTCATGCAGATATCATTAATCGTACCGTTAATGGCCAGTTCACCAATATTGCCGCCGGGAAAAAATATGGGACTGACGACAAAGGAATCGGTTGTGAAAGCCAGTCTGCCGTTGGGATTTTCCAGCGTGGCCTGATCTTCCATTTTATTGAGCGTCTCATTGCCGAAACAGGGCAGAAAGACCTTTTCAATCAAGTCGGCTGATAATTTGCCGCCCGCGCCGTGAGCCATTTGTATGGTTGTATAATCCATAATCGGAAGGGGACATGAAAAACTTCCGACATTTATATTTGTTTTTTTATCAGACATTTTCTTTCCAGAATTAAGAATTGAGAAGTTAGAATTAAGAATGAAAAGCGGTGATTATAATTAATCACGAATATCCATTCCCAAATTCCGAGTTCCCAGTTCGCCATTCACCATTTATAATTCATAATTGCTTTATTTGTGATACCGATAATACGCCGCGCAGGCGCCTTCGCTGGATACCATGGTCGCACCCAACGGATGTTCCGGCGTGCATTCTTTTGCAAATGCCGGACATTGCGGCGGTTTTTTTAATCCCTGCAGAATTATGCCGCTGATGCACAGCGGCGATTCCTGTGATTCAATATGACCGACATTAAATTTAAGCGCCGCATCATAGGATTTATACTTATCTGTTAATTTGTAACCGCTGTTTGGGATAACACCAATCCCGCGCCATTTGCGATCAGTAATTTCGAAGACATCGTTGATAAGCTTTTGGGCGGGTAAATTACCATCCATTTTTACTACGCGGGTATATTGATTTTCAATATTATACCGTCCTTCTTCCAGCTGTTGAACCGTCAACAGGATACCCTGTAAAATATCAATCGGCTCAAATCCTGTGGGCACGATAGGCACCTTAAATTTTTCCGCAATCGGTATATACTCATTCCAGCCCATGACCGCGCATACATGACCGGCAGCCAGATACGCCTGTACCCGATTATCCGGGGAAGAGAGCAGAGCTTCCATGGCCGGGGGAACCAGCACATGACTGACCAGTTCGCTGAAATTCGTTATACCTTCTTTCGCTGCCTGATGAACGGCCATGGCGTTGCCAGGCGCAGTCGTTTCGAAACCCACAGCAAAGAATACAACTTCTTTATCCGGATTTTCGCGGGCCATTTTTAATGCCTCCAACGGGGAATAAACCATACGTACATCGCCGCCTTCGGATTTCACTTTAAAAAGATCATCATAGGTTCCCGGTACGCGCAGCATATCGCCGAACGAAGTAAAAATAACATTAGGTTGCCGGGCTATAGCCAAAGCCTGATCGATCATTTCCAATGGAGTGACGCAGACCGGGCAGCCCGGTCCATGCACCAGCTCAATCTCTTTTGGTAATAATTGATCTAAGCCATTTTTCAAAATGGAATGCGTTTGCCCGCCGCAAATTTCCATGATGACCCAAGGACGGGTAACCGTATCTTTTATCTGTTGCAAAATACGTTTGGCTATTTCAGGATTGCGAAATTCGTCTAAATATTTCAATTTAGTTATTGTGTTATTAGGTTATTGAGTTATTGATTCATTCTCATTCTATTTTTTTTAGATGCTTAACCTAGTTCAGTATTTCAGACTGCTAACTCGCCGGTAGGCAAATCCGCCCACTGACTAACTGCAAACTGCAAACTGGAGGGTGCCACTGCTACTGTTCCTGCCAACTTTAGCGCACTTTAGTTCACTTTAGTCACTTACTGCTTAATTTAGGTCTTTCTTCTTCTTTGACAATGGTTTTCCTTGAACGGTATAGCCTTCATCTTTAAGCGTATCGGTCAGGTCATCCCATGCATCAAAGACTTCCTGTGCCTGCGTTTCGTCCAGAATCTGGATAGCAAATCCGGCATGAACAACCACGTATTGACCAATTTCGACTTCCGGTACATAAGCCAGGCAGGCTGAATTCATTGTACCGCTAAAATCAATTTTGCCCATCTTTAGTTCATTTTCTTCAAAAATCTCAACCACTTTGCCGGGAATGGCCAGACACATAAGCGCACCTCTCAAATCAAATCATAAAACAAAGTTTACAAAGTTAACGTTTTTTTGATCAGAAATCATTAATTTTTGCCCGATAACCGCCTGCCCCAAACTTATGCCGCCGTCATTGGGCGGAACCTGTTTCTGCTGATATACTTTAAACCCTTCATTCTGCAAAGATAATCCCAGATGTTTTGCTAAAATTTCATTCTGGAATACGCCGCCGCTTAACACAACAGTGTTTATGGTTGATTGTATTCTTGCCTTAACCGCAATTTGTGTGAATAAATCGATGAGTGTTTTATGGAATCGGGCGGCAATTTGTTTAAAACTTATTTTTTGTTCGATTGCTTCAATGACCGATGCAAGAATTGATCTTATGAGAACGTGCGGCCAGTCGATTTTATAATCGAAAGGATCGACATTCAAATTATCTACACTCTGCATCATTTCAATGGCGGCCTGCCCTTCATAATGTATTTCAGTCCGGCCCCCGCTCATGGCAGCGACTACATCAAATAATCGTCCGCAGCTGCTGGTCATAATACAATTGATATTTTTATCTATCATCTGTTTGATAATATCAACCGGTCTATTATTCATAAAGGGAAGATCAGGCATTTCATTACTAAAATTTTTATACAGATAGGCTGTGGCAATCCGCCAGGGTTCATTGATGGCTGCATCGCCGCCGGCCAGAGGCATCGGTTCAAAACAAGCCAGGCGCTTAACATTGAGGTAATCGCCTTCTAATATTTCACCACCCCAAATGGTTTTATCATATCCGTAACCCGTTCCGTCCAATATGATGCCGATAACCGGTTCATCCAAATGCCATTCTGCCATTACTGAGGCCAGATGGGCATGATGATGCTGCACTGCAAAAATGGGGATGTCTTGCTGCTCTTTTGCCCACTGTGTGGAAAAATAACCGGGATGTAAATCATGAACGATGGCTTCCGGCTTGATTTCAAATATTTTTTGCAAATGCTCAATGGTTGATTCGAAAAATTCATTGGCTCTCAGATTTTCCAGATCGCCGATATGCTGGCTCAGGAAGGCCCGATTGGATTTCAACAGGCAAATTGTATTTTTTAATTCAGCGCCAACGGCTAAAATGGATGGTCCATTTTCTTTTATAAAAACAGGACGGGGTGCATATCCTCGGCTGCGGCGAAAAAATACCAGCTGATCATTCACTTCCATCACCACGGAATCATCCGCCCGGATAATAATATCACGATCATGCATCAGGTATGCATCAGCAATATTTGAAAGTCTTGCCCTGGCGTCTTCATTGCTTACTGCAATCGGCTCCTCGGAAAGATTGGCGCTGGTCATGATAAAAATAGGATCAGTACCACTTGTATAGCGTTGCTTTAAATATGCAAACAGGACATAATGAAGCGGCGTATAGGGCAGCATTACGCCGAGCCGTTTATTATCCGGAGCAACATTTTCTGCAACGGGGAGGTTCTTTTTTTTCAGAAGTAAAACGATGGGCCGCTGCTCGCTGGTTAATAGTTTTTTTTCAGTAGAATTGATGTGAACTAATTTTTCCGCGGTTTGCACATCAGCAACCATTATGGCCAGCGGTTTTTCTTCGCGATTTTTCCGGTCTCTTAAACGAGCTACGGCCATTTCATTTGCAGCATCTACCGCCAAGTGAAATCCACCTAAACCTTTTATAGCTAAGATATTGCCCTTTATTAAATCAGCTGCGGCCTGTTCAAAACAATCAGTGTCTTCTGCAGCAATTTCTGCGCTGGTATTATATTCGTACCAGACTTCCGGCCCGCAAACCGGGCAGGCGTTGGGCTGCGCATGAAATCGACGATTAGCCGGATCATCGTATTCGCGCTGACAATCCGGACACATTTTAAATTTGGCCATGGAAGTGAATGGACGATCATAGGGAATTGATTTTATTATGGTATAGCGGGGTCCGCAATTGGTACAGTTAATAAACGGATAATGAAACCGGCGATCTGATTGATCCATTAATTCATTCAGACAATCATCACAAATACATACATCAGGAGAAATTAAAGTCTGAACAGCTTTATCGGATTCGGATAATTGGATGATGAATGAAGTGCTATTTTGAGCCTGTATATCTTTAGATTGGATTTCTGAAATATCTGAAAGTGGTGGCGCTTCAATAGGTAATCGATTTAAAAAACTTTTAATGGCTTGTTCCATTCCCTCGATTTCGATAGTCACGCCGGAACTGGAGTTGGAGACAAATCCGTTTAATTTAAGTTCTTTGGCAAGTTTATAAATGTATGGACGAAAGCCAACACCCTGCACAATGCCGTTCACAGTAATGTGTTTACGTTGGTTAGGTATAGTTTTAATATCGGATTGGCTCATAGATTTGATGTAAATTGTAAATTACAATATTATTTACCCACCACTAATCCCTCCCGAGAGGGGAAATAAAATATTTCAAATTAAGTGGAATACTGTTTGACTTAAAATGATGGTTCTGAAAAATAAAGAATTTTTGTACCTCTTCGTGCTTTTTCGCGGTTATTACTTTTTAATTTTTTCTTTTAGCCACTGATACCACTTTTCCATCCCTTCCCCGGTTCCGGCCGAAAGTTCAAAGAACTGCAGTTTCGTGTTCACTTGCAGCGCATACTCTTTGCATTTTTTCATATCAAAATCCACATAAGGCGCCAGATCAATTTTGTTAATGATGCAAATATCCGAAACACTGAACATGGTCGGATATTTGAGCGGTTTGTCATCGCCCTCGGTTACACTGATGATTACCACTTTGGAAGCTTCGCCAAGATCAAATAAAGAAGGGCAAACCAGGTTGCCGACATTTTCAATCATTAGAACAGAGTTATCTTTAACCTGTAATTCCTTCATAGCGCGATTAATCATTTCCGCGTCCAAATGACAGCCGTTACCGGTATTTACCTGAATCACCGGACAGCCGACCGCATCAATCCGGTTGGCGTCCTGCATGGTCTGCTGATCGCCTTCAATAACCGAAAAATCAATTTCGTTTTTTAAATTGGTAATCGTCTTCTCCAGTAATGTTGTCTTACCTGATCCCGGAGAACTCACCAGATTAAGCGCCAGTATATTTTTCGCTTCAAAATAACCGCGATTGCGCTCCGCCAGTAAATTATTTTTAGATAAAACATCCTGTTCAACCTCAATGGTTCTTCCGTGGTCATGATCATGGCTGTGAGAATGATCGTGATCATGTTCATGATCATGATGATGATCGTGACTGTGTCCATCATTGTGTGTATGTAAATGGGAATGACTGTGTTCACCCGGTTTGGTGAAAGTAACCGGCTGGCCTGATTGACCGCATCCACATGTATCGCACATTTATTACTCCAATCTATAAATTGTTTGTCCTTCTGATCCCGATGTTTTTAATCGGGAGAAGAATCTCTTCTATATTTTCAGAATATGATCCTTCGCTTCGCTTTGTCTTCGCTCAGGATGACATATAACAATACTAATCTACATTAACTGATTTTAATTTCAATTCTCTCCCGCCCTGAATGTTAAATACATATTCATTACATTTGGGACATGGGACTGCAACCTGGTCACCGCTGAATCGATGTCCGCAATGTTCACAGACGGCATTCCCCGGTATATTTATAATTTCGAGTTTGGCGCCCTCGGCTATTGTTCCCTTACAGGCGGATTCGAAACAGAATTCCAGCGCTTCTCTTACAACACCAGTCAGGCTGCCCATCTCCAATACCATGGAATTTATTTTTTGGGCATCGTTTTGTTTTGCTGTTTGGACTGCCAGATCAACCAGATTCATGGCGATAGACATCTCGTGCATGGTATTCAATTTAAATCTTTGTAGAAAATTGTTCAAATCTATTATTTCCATTGGCAGGCTGAATTATATATAAAATAGAATTGCCATCCGCCATAAAATAACGGATGGCATTTAGAAAATATATTTTTAATTATTGTTTTACAGAGTTATTTTGAAAGCTCCAACTGATATAAATTATTTGTATCATCATTGAAATCATAACCAAGGTACCAAAAATATTCGCCATCATGAGTCAATCCTTTGGGCTCTGCAAAAGACACTGCCGGTGAATATTCCGCTAGTAAATTTCCGGAATAATCATATTGATATAATTTATCAAAAGCTAAAAATGTTTTGCCAATCACCCAAACAGAGCCATCAACGGCAACAATGCCACCGCTTTGTTCAAAAGAAGCGGTAAATGAATTGATAATATTGCCGTTAAGATCGAAATGAATGATTTGTCCACCCATGGTACTCGAAGCCCAAAAAGATGTACCGTCATATGTTAACAAGTCGAAATCCTCATTTGGTATTGGATAAAAATTATCTTCGGCTGGATTCAATCGATAGATTTTATGTGAATAATTATCAGCGATGCGCAGATATGTTCCATCAAATGCAAGTCCATCAGGATATACACCGAAACCGGCCATAGTGGATAAAATCTCTCCCGTAGCGCTAAGTTTATATACAATGCTTGAATCTGCTGAAGTTTCACCGGTTACAAACCAAAAGTTACCTCCACCATAGGCAATATCATAAGCATATTGATTTGGAATTATAAAAGAGGACAAAACGCTACCTGCTGTATCCAGTTGATTTGCACTTCCTGCTGAATAATACCATAAATGCGTTCCATCGTGAGCAACCTTGCCCGGGAAAAAATCTTCCGTATTAATAGATTTAATAATATCGCCGCTTTCGTTTACTTTATAGATTTTAGTTTCACCCATATATCGGGCGGCATACCAAAAGTCATCTCCTTCACATGCAAGACCTCCAACCATTTCTCCGAAACAATTTATAGAATCAACAGCCACGCCATCGGAATTGATTTTATATATTCTTGGATATTCTGATCCTTCATCCATCGCCCAAAGATATGAACCATCATGGTCTAAGCCGTTAATTTGGCCGCTGCCGGGTGAATTAAATACGCTGCCTCCATTGATATCCAATTTATAAATAGTACTGGTTCCCCATGCACCATCGGCAAAAAGTAAATCAGTACCATTATAAGTTAATCCTTGCGGATATGATCCCGGGTATAAGGCAGAAATCAGCAGATCGCCGGACGTACTGTATTGAAGAAGCTGATCATATTTATGTATCCAGATATTGTCGCCATCAAAAGTTATATCCGGTTTAGCCATATCGGAAACCTGAAAGCTGTTAATAATGGTTATGGTGTTGCTGCCCGTAGATCCGGATATCGAGGCTTGCCAGCTTCCTTCATCATTATAACCAGGAAAACTATATGTTCCTGAAGCGGATATAGAGTCGGATTCAATAATGCCTTTAAAAGTAATAATATCCTCAATATCACCAAAGGTAATGTTGCTGCCTGAGATGGCTCCTTTAAGCACGGCGCTATGTAAACCTATATATGGAACATCAATTGATCCGGTAAGTATGGATGAATTTTGAACAATGTTAACTGTGAAATTATCGCTTAGTTGATATGTCGTGCTGGCCCAAGAACCGTTCCAGAGTCCGCTTACGTCATAAGCTGATTCTAATAATTTATTGGCCGAGACTTCAGTTGTTCCGCTACTTGATTCGCTGTCTTCTGTATTTACCCAAGTCCATCCTGCTGATCCGCTTATACTGAGTCCATCACTTGAAACTGTTCCCTCAAACGAAATGCTTGTAATACCATCCTGTTCAGTAATATCAGTTGACCAGTTTATTTTATTTCCGGAAATGGTTCCTGTAAATGAATTATCCGTACCGACAATCTCAATTTCTAATACATTTTCCGAGTGAACGATGGCAAATATCTCGAATCTGACAATGGGATCAGCAGTATCACCATCCTCGTAAATGGTTTCTTCGGCAATCCAGTTACCGCTAATATCATCCGGTGAACCTCCTGTTGGCGACTTTTTGTCATCACTACAATAGTATAATAAGATTGAACTATAGATGAGAATTAGAATTGCCGCTATTAAATTTCTTTTGCCAAACATATGCTTCTCCTTAATGTTTGTTTTAATAATCAAATTCATATTTGGATAATAAGTTATCTAATCACTTTTAGATCTATGAAACAGGATTGAATCTGGTATTTTTTATGTTTCGACAAAGAATAATGATCCTTGAATATAATTTCACATTAATAAAGATTCAATAGTTTCGCGTAAAACTTTAAGTATACGTAGCGAGTCATTGGTTTTTAATATTACAAAATTGTAATAATACGATACTATTCAAACAAATTTGTAAGAGTTTTTAAGTTTTAGCAACTGAATGTTAAACTGATATTTTTATTCAGTTGGTTTTATCAATCAGGATTTTTTTTGTATAAATTTATTTCACATTAAAATGACAGCGAATTTTTTCACTTTTGTTTGTCCTGATTAATTCATAAATTTATCTTGCCAAGCCGCTAAGTCGCAAAGAAATATTTATTTAGAAGTTTCTTTTAAATTAATAAAAATTAAAAGTCCATTATCTTTCATAAACTTGCAAATAACAAGACGTTACATCTTCGCGTCTTAGCGAGAAATGAATAATTCAGGTTATATAATTCAATAATTTTTAAACATCTAAAATGATTTCTGATGGTTATGAAGAAAAATTAGGAATCCAAATAAATATTATTACATTTTTGTAATATAATATAACTTAACTTACAAATATGTAAGATATATAAATTGCCTTTTCAATTACTATTAATCCTTATCCAATTAATTTATTTAAACTTAGAGCAATATCGTAATTTTTGGCATATCCTTTGACTTAGATATTATTAGTTCACTAGGGAAGTAACATATGTAATTTGTATTCCGTTTCGAGGATTTGTAATACCTGGTAAACCTTAAATGGATGGGAAGATTCTGAAGTATTTATTCAGGATGCCTCAAACCGCAAATGATGATTCACTTATTAGAATAAATATTTTTTTAGAAGAGGAGGAATAGGCCTATGTACAGGCAGTTTAAACTAGTATTTGTTATTTGTGTAATTTTTTTAATCCCGTTATCAGCTTTTGCTCAGGATGCGATTAACATAGACTCTGGCGCAACCGCATGGATGCTGACTTCAACCGCGCTTGTACTGTTGATGGTGCCGGGTCTGGCCATGTTTTACGGCGGATTAGTGCGCACCAAAAACGTCCTGGGAACAATGATGCATAGTTTCGCGGCCATGGGTATTATGACTGTGCTTTGGACGGTTGTTGGCTATTCAATGAGTTTCGGAGAAAATATATTAGGCGGCTGGATCGGATGGAACCCTGAGTATTTTTTATTGAAGGGAATTGATGAATCGATTATGGCTGCGGGCGTGCCCGAATATGTTTTTTCCATGTTTCAAGGTAAATTTGCCATTATAACCCCAGCGTTGATTGCCGGCGCTTTTGCAGAACGTATTTCATTCAAAGCCTATTGTCTTTTTATCGCCTTGTGGGGATTGCTCATATACAATCCTTTATGCCATTGGGTTTGGGCGGCGGATGGATTCTTATTAAATATGGGCGCTGCCGGGGCGATTGATTTTGCCGGCGGTACCGTTGTTCATATTTCATCCGGAGTGAGCGGTCTGGTCGCTGCCATATATATAGGCGCACGGCGTGGATATCCAAAAACTACCATATCTCCCAGTAACATGGTCATGACCATGATGGGAGCCGGATTGCTTTGGGTCGGTTGGTTTGGCTTTAACGCCGGAAGCAGTATATCCAGCGGATTAGCAACGGCTCAGGCACTTACAGTTACGCAGGTGTCAGCCGCTGCCGGTGCAATGACCTGGCTTATCATTGAAGGATTGCATACCGGTAAAGCGACAGCGCTTGGTTTTGCCAGCGGTATCTTAGCTGGCTTGGTGGCCGTTACGCCGGCTGCCGGTGTGGTTCAGCCATATGGCGCTTTGGCGCTTGGAACTATTGCCTCGATAATTTGCTACAGTGCAATTCTTCTGAAAAATAGAATAGGCTATGATGATAGTCTGGATGCATTTGGTATCCACGGTATCGGTGGTATTGTAGGCGCTCTGGTACTTACTTTCTTTATTCGCGAAAGCTGGATGACAGCAGCAGCCTCAGCAAATGGAGGAAGCTGGAGTGTTTGGCAGCAATTTGGTGTGCAGGCAATTGCCGTTGGAATTGCGATTGTATATGCTGCTGTTGGTACATTTATAATCCTCTTTATAATCAATAAATTACTAGGTCTCCGCAGTTCTGATGCCGATGAGATGGCCGGTCTGGATCACAGTGAACATGGCGAACGCGGATACGGTATGTTAAACGCTAATTAGGGAGGATATGAATATGAAATTAATTACTGCAATTATAAATGAAAATAAATTGGATCAGGTACGCGAAGCCCTGATCGAAGCTGAAATTACCCGTATCACTGTCAGCCGCGTTTCCGGGCATGGGAGGCAAAGAGGTGAAAATATTTATCGCGGTCAGAAAATCGTACCGAATCTGCTGCCAAAAGTACGTATTGATATCGGTGTTAATGAAGCTTTTGTTGATATCACGGTGAATACCATTCTGGAAGCTGCCAAATCTGGTGATGAGGGCAGCGTGGGTGACGGTAAAATCTTTATCACACCGCTGGAAGAATGCATCCGTATTCGAACGAATGAACGTGGTGGAGAAGCGATATAGACATATAAGGCAGTCAGTTAATATCTGATTGCCTTTTTATTTAATTTTTCTTTTAGTTCCAGTTTTTTTCCATTATCTGACATCTCAAAATTCTTTATATTCATCAAAAATATAATCTTAAATTATTTATAATTGCATCTTAGTATTATTTAATTGAATTTGGAACAAACAATAATGACAAGTATTGAAAAATCTTTGTAACTTTAATCATGTTTGAAAAAACAAAAAAATTTATAAATCAGCCATATCCATTTGATTATGATTTTGAAAAAGTTGTAAAAGCCGCGGCAGGATGCGGATTGTTTATATTTCTCTTCTTATACATATTTAATCCTTTTGATAAACAGAATGAAATCTTGCCCTATTTTGATATTATAGTATTAGTAGGGTATGGCTTGATAACATTTTTAATATTGTTTTTTGCAGGTTTGATTTTCATTACTTTTATTCCATCTGTTTTTAATGAAGAAAATTGGAAGGTCAAAAATGAAATAATCGCTTCAACTTTGATTCTGATTCTCATTGGCTTAGCGAATGCATTTTATAATGGGATGATAGATACAAAATCTTTATCACTGCAATTATTCTTTGATTTTCAGTTATATACATTTGGTATTGGTATTTTTCCGACATTCTTTTTTGCAATAATGGAACAGCACTGGCTGCTCAAAAAAAATTTTATGGAAGCTCAGCAAATAAATGCTAATCTGCAAATAAGCCAAACGCATTTTCAGGATGATGTAAGAGCAGATAATACAATAGTATTAACTTCAGACAATGAAAAAGAAAATTTGGAGTTAAAATATAAAGACCTGTTATTTATCAAATCAGTTGGAAATTATATTGAAGTATATTTTAAAAAAGGCGGTATAATTGATACTCATATTTTACGTAGCAGTCTAAAGCGAGTTGAAACTTCACTTGTAAATAATAATTCTATTTGCCGAAGCCATCGCGCGTATCTGGTTAATTTAAAAAACATTTCCAGCGTTAGCGGGAATTCTCAAGGCTATCAATTGGAATTTGATGAAACAGATAAAACTGTCCCTGTATCCAGAAAGTATTTAAAAAATATCCGTGATTTGATATTACAGTGATTGTAGTCATACTCTTCTAACCAAGGATAGTATATCCTTCAATAAAATTTTGAAAATTCCATTATTCTCATATGATTAAAGTATTAATTGTCTAGTAGAATTCATGCATTTCATCACAAAAACTTTGCATTTTGTCCCAATCTGGCAACTAAAGTATAATATTCACATATATTCTGACACAAATATTCAAGTCAAATGTTGGAGGAAAATTTATGTTTAAGAAGGTTGTATCAGCATTAGGTTTTATCGTAATTATTCAGTCAATGGTCTGGGCGCAGGTTGGTGAAATTCGGGGAAGAATAGTTCAAAAAGATAATCTGTTACCACTTGCCGGTGTGAATATTGAAATCCAGGATACCACCATGGGGGCAGCCACGGATATGGATGGCTATTTCAAAATTAGTAAAATTCCTGTTGGTATTTACACCCTGAGAATCACTTATGTAGGATTTGAAACTAAAATTATTCCCAATGTAACCATTAAAACCAACAAACCAGCCTATGTCAATGCAGAATTGTCGGTACAGGCTATCGAGAGTGATGCCATTACGGTGACGACAGGCTATTTCGAACAGCCCGATGACGCTCCGGTGAGTGTTCAGTCTTTAAGCTATGAAGAGGTCAGAAGATCAGCGGGATCATCGGAAGATGTCAGCCGGATGCTGCAGAATTTCGCCGGTGTAAATTTAACCTCGGATGACCGCAATGATCTGGTTATACGTGGCGGCAGTCCCACAGAAGTTTTGTACACCATCGATCATATCGAAATTCCCAATCCCAATCACTTTGGAACCCAGGGCGCAACCGGCGGGCCGATAACCATGATAAATAATGAATTTATCGATAAAGTTCAGTTTATGTCCGGGGCGTTCAGCGCAACGTATGGGCATAAATTATCCGGTTCAATGGATATTCAGATGCGCGAGGGCACCCGTTCAGGTTATAATGGTAAAATCAATCTTGGCGTTGACGGCGCCGGCGGTTTTGTCGAGGGACCAATAAACGGAGAAAATGGTTCATTCTTGATCGGCGTCCATCGCAGTTATCTTGATCTCTTTGAGGATTTATATGCTTACGGCGGTGTTCCGGTATATTCAAATGCACAGGGTAAATTAGTGTATGATTTCAGTCATACTCAGCAACTGGCTTTTTTGTTTATTGGCGGTGATGATTACATTGAAATGGAACATCAGATTGATGTGGACGATTATCCGGTCGGCCAGCGAGACACAGTAACCTATTCCAATATTGATTTTAAATCGAGACAATACACAGTGGGGGCAACCCTGCGTTCAATCTGGACTGATAATTTTTATACCTATCTGATTGCATCGCATTCCTATAACCGTTTTTTTACCGATGTTAATCAGGTTGATGTAGCCGGGCTGCATGTGGATGGAAAAAAGAAGTTAAGAGAAAAAGACGAGGTGCTGGAAAATGGCAGTTATGATAATACATCCGTTGAACAGGTCAGTACCATCAAATTAAAGACCACCTGGAATGCGCATAAAAATAGTATGATTACATTTGGTTCATACTCCAATTTTAATCAATTCGATCACGAGATTAATTACAATCCTACGCACCCGGAAGATTTAAATTATTACGGACAATATCCGACGCCATTCACGGTTAATATCAATCAAGAGCCGGTTGCCAAGTACGGGAGTTTTCTGAGTTTAAAGCAACGATTATTGAATCGTTTGGTTGTGAACTTAGGCGGGCGATATGATTATAATAATCTTCTGGAAGAAGGTAATTTAAGCCCGCGTTTGAATGTGGTATACTCTGTTTCGGAACTACTTGATATTCATGCAGGTACGGGGCGTTATTTTCAGGATCCTGAATTTATCTGGATCACCAGCGATCCGTCCAATAAGAAAAATCTAAAAGAGTTTAGTTGTGATCATTACATTGCAGGATTCAATTATCTGATAAATCCAAGTACGCAATTATCAGTTGAAGTTTATCATAAAAAATATTTTGATTATCCGGTCGTTGCTGATAGCGGTTATTCGATGATATCTATGGCCAATATGGGCGATGCATACGGAAATAACGGCGATTATAATAAACTGGTCAGCGAAGGTAAGGGCAAGGCCAGCGGTATCGATTTAATGATTCATAAAAAACTAACCGATAAATTTTATGGACTTCTATCTTTTTCTTATTCCGAGATTAAACACAGCGCATTGGATGGAAATTATCGTCCCGGTGCATTTGATAATAAATATGTTTTAAATATAATCGGCGGTTATCGCCTGAGTAAGGCATGGGAATTTAGTGCGCGTTGGCGTTATGCCGGCGGTCGTCCCTATACACCATACGATCGGGATGTCTCAATTGCAAGCGGTTCTGGACAACTGGATCTAAGCCGTATAAATGAAAAGAGATATAAACCATATCATCGCCTCGATTTACGAATGGATCATCGTACCTTTTATAAATGGGGCACCTGGATTGAATACCTTACCATCGATAATGCCTACAATCGGGATAATGATCTTTATGTATACTGGAATAAAGCTCAGCAGAAAACTGAATTTGCCAGTCAGTTGGGAATTTTTATCGCCGGCGGATTTAGTCTGGAATTTTAAAAATTAATGGGCTTTTATCGGTTAAATAACTCTCCCCATTCCGATCACGCCAGTAGGCGGATACGCCCTTTGGCGTATAAATCGGGATAACCCTCCCTGATATGAGGGTGTTGCAGTTTCCAATATTGGGCACTAAAGTACCCAGAAAAGGAGAAGTGAGTCTATTTTTCCCCGACTTAAAAATCGGGGCTATTCAATTGTAATTTAATGAGTTACGTGGCTTGACTAACCCTGAGTCAGTCAGTGGACAGATCTGCCTGCCGGCTGACTTCAGCTCGGGGAAATAAGAAGTTCTCAAATTTAAATGGGCTTTAGCCCAAGGATAGGTTAATCTGCAACACCCTCATATCAGGGAGGGGATAGAGGAGTGGGTTACTTTATTTATTTCATAATAAAATATTTCATTTTTTCAACAGCTATATTAGGTTCATTCTATTCTTTTTCACAATCAAAACACACCCAGGGAACGGTTAGCCTCAATTCGCCTTTTTCACTGGCAAGATCATTTAATTTCTTTTCGACCAGGGCAAATATGGGATTAACGTCCTGGGATTGTAATAATCCCGTCCAGTCTTCCAGAAAAGATAGTTTTATTAAAAAATGATTTAACATAACTGAACCATTAGCATATCTTAAATAGAACACATCTTCGTGGATATTATTAATTTTAAAATCATTCGTCTCTAATAACTTTTTGATATATTCAATCGGTTTACGTTTTATAAAAATATGATCTTCAAGTTTCTGAATTTCAATTTTTTTATTATAATCCTTTAATACTTTTTTAAATATATCGTAAAATTCAATCATGGTGTCGGGCAGGTTGACTGTAAACACAAATTGAGCGCCAGGCTTGGCTACCCGGCTGATTTCTTTTATTACCAGCTTGTCATCTTTTACATTGTTAATACCATTGTTGGAAACGATCAAATCAAAATATTTATCATTAAAAGATAACTTTTCGGCTTGTCCTTCTATAATTTCCAGATTGGTTATATCCCAGTTTTCAATTTTCATACGCGACCGTTCAACGGCCTCCGGCCAGAAATCAACGCCATAAACTTTACAGGTATCGCCGAGACGCTGAGATAATTCGATAATGGGAAAACCGCTGCCGCTGCCAATATCCAGAACGGTTATATTGGATTTAAGTCTGACCATCTCCAGTAATTTTAAACCAAACGGCGCTGACCATAACGGCAGATCATCAATCGCCGAGATAAGTTTGGGATCGCTTAAATCATATTTTGATTTTAACCATTGATGCACGGCTCTGATCCTATGTTTTCGTGTTATTTAGATATCTGTTTTTTTATGTTTAATCCGCTGCATGATCATGTGTATTACAATCATAAAAAAGGCGGTAGTAATGGCCATATCAGCCACATTAAAAATACCTGTGCGCAGACTGCCTATACCCATATTCATAAAATCGACCACAAAACCATTATTAACCAATCGGTCCCACATGTTGCTCAGGCCGCCGCCCAGTATCAGGGCAAAGGCAATGGTAGTCCAAATATCCATTTCCCGGGAGAACAGAACAACAAATAACAGAATAAATAAAAAAATTACAGGAATAATTGTCAGTAAAATCATGCGTAGCGGCGCCGGCCAGTTGGATCCCATACTCAGGAAAGCGCCGTCGTTCTCGGCATAGTGAAGCAGAAATAAATTTCCCAGGTAAGAAATAGTAGGCGAATCCGCCAGATACTCACGAGCCAGTTCCTTGGTGATCTGATCTGCAGTGATAACAGCGGCAATAATTATCATAATGAGAATCCAGCGTTTCATTTTGGTGTTCGATAGCGCTT
>JAFGKZ010000154.1 GCA_016928315.1 Calditrichaceae bacterium | reverse complement strand
GTACGGCCTTATCGTCCGGATTGTATTTTTATAAACTGGTAGCCGGGGAAAATGTCAGCGTAAAGAAGATGATGCTGTTAAAATAGTACATTGATAAATATAAGTGAAGATGAATAAGATTATTATTCATCTTCACTTTCTCATATACTTACACACATACAATTAAAATAATCCTTTAAATCAAAAAAACTAAATGAGTTTAGAGGGATGGCCATTATGATGAAAATTCTGAACATTGCATTCATGATCCTGTTATTCTTTTATTATAATTATGGTCAATCCGTTTCCTTTCAAACCTACATGAATCCGGTTATTCCGGGTGACCATCCGGATGCCACACTGACAAAAATTGGAAATGATTATTATACCACAGGTTCTTCGTTTAATATCACTCCGAGAATATATCATTCAACTGACCTGGTGCATTGGGAAGTTATTGCACAACCAGTAAAAGCATCATGGAGTTTATATGGCGATGAACCTGCGGGCGGTATCTGGGGCGGACACATGGTCTATTTTAATGACTCATATTGGCATTTTTTCGGACGCGGCAGCAGTATGTATTATGTTAAAGCTAATGATCCCGAAGGCCCGTGGAGCAATCCGGTTTCACTCAGCGTGCCTGCCGGCATTCCAGGTCTTGGCAGAGACAATTCGATTTTTATTGAGAACGATAGCACATGGTATTTGTTAGCGAAAAACGGTCAATCCGGAAACTGGATAGTTGAATTGGGTGATAACGGCCAGCCCACAGGCGATTATCTTGATTTGACATGGATCAATCCTGCTCCAGACTATCCATATAGCTGGGCGGAAGGACCGGTTATGTGGAAGCATGATGGTTATTACTATTACAGTTTCGCACGTAATGTCGGCGGCGGTCAGTATCTTATGAGAGGATTAGAACTGAATGAAAGCAGGGATTATTGGTGGGCAATTACCGATTTTTTTGAGAATGTTTCCAATGTAAATGAAATAGACTTTAGAACGCCAAACCATTGTTCGCCCGCTGTGCAGCTTGAAGACGGAACCAGTTGGATTTTTAGTCAGTCTTACTCGCTGCGTAATAATTCAGAATGGCATGGCCAGGGCCGGCAGGGTTTGCTCCATCAGGTACATTATGATACCGACGGCAATGTACTCGCGGATTTCACATCCAATGACGCTGTAAACGCGCCCAATTTACCCAGCAGCGGTATCCCCTGGATGGTGCCTCACTCGGATTACTTCAATTCGGATATATTACATCCGGAATGGTCATTTTCCGGTTACACACCCGATCACACTCATTCGATTACCGAGCGGCCGGGATGGCTTAGATTGTCGCCAAGGGGCAAAGCCAACACGGTTGTAAAACATGAAGCTGAGCATAATTATTCTTTAATAACACGTTTGGACTTCAATCCTGAATCTCCAAATGATCAGGCGGGATTTTGGCTTTTTAACGGACTGGAAACCCTGTATGCTAAATTAAATAGCACAGTAAATGATTCAGGAAAATCGGTCATAAGTTTCAGTTTCACTGATGGCGATTATTATGAAGCTGAAAATAGCATCGGTGATACTTTATGGCTCAAATTTTACCGGGATAACCACATGCTTTCAGCATATTTTGGGTCAGATGGCCATAACTGGAGTAAGATTGGCGAAGATATTGATGTTTCTGCGATGGATAAGAATCAGCCAAATTATAACGGCTGGATTGGTACACAGCTTGGCTTATATGTTCAGGGTAAATCTGCGGATTTTGATTTTTTTATATACCGGGATGCCTACTCCCCGATAAAAGCGCAACCTGCGGCTAATCAATTTGGAACATTAAGGTCAGTCAGCGGCATCGCGCCGGCTTTTTTGGATAGTATTGATAATAACGATTGGGCATTATATGCAGGGGTGGAATTTGGTGGTAAAGATTATTATATAAAGCCGGATTCACTGGAAATTTCAGCTTCATGTGCTTCTTCCGGAGGGATTGTAGAAGTATGGCTTGATTCGATTGACACAGGCCAAAAAATTGCAGAATGTCCAATAACGAATACGGGCAGCCTGGACAATTTTATGACATTTAAAACTGCTGTTGATTCTGCATCCGGTATGCATGATGTATATCTTAGATTTTTAGGATCCGGAAAACTTTTTGTGATCGATTGGTTTAAATTTATTGGTACAAGCTATTCACCTCCTGTGGGTATTAAAGAAGAAGATAATTTTAGGATTCAAAATTTCACACTATATCAAAATTATCCAAATCCGTTTAATCCGGTCACGGTTATCAGTTGGCAGCTGGCAGTCAGTAGCTACGTCGATCTTAGTATATACAATATACTGGGACAGAAAATATGTACCCTGGTTTCAGAAAAGCAGAATGCAGATAAACACAAGATTGAGTGGAATGCAAGCAGCGCGCCATCAGGCGTTTATATTTACAAATTAAGAGCGGGATCATTTGAACAGACAAAAAAGATGATCCTGTTGCATTAGTTTTCTTTAGCTAAAAATCGGCTTATTAAATACACAGATGAATTATTGCAGGCACACACTGCTACGTTTGTCTACTTTTGATGCTGGTTTAGCTAAAATTAGTTGGATGGGAAGATGAAGATGATATCGACTCGATCAAAAATAAAATAATTTCTTTTGTCTTCCCGAGCCTTGTATCCGTTTCTTTTGGTTAGTGGAAACTGGATCCGATGGCTCTTTTATAGACGACATGATATTATCTGACGGCTCATTTAAATATGCACGTGATTTAAATAGTCAGGTTCTGCTGAAATATGATCCGAACCGGATATTGACTCTATATATTTAAAAGCAGCAGGCTTGATATCTAAAGCCCAAAATTATCTTAACTGGGCAAGCAACAGTTCGGACGAGCATATTGCCGGCCATCACCTGTTGACATTGGCAATGAATGATGCTTCAAATAATCCGGTATGCAAAATACATATGGAATACCTGATATCCGGTGATAACAAAAGAAGACGGTATATGAAGAAACTCATCGATGTTTATTATTAAATTTCTGCTTCAATGATAGAAGGCAAGGAATGTATCACAGTTAAGTCTGAAGTAAAACCACACGGCACTCCCGGAACTGCTACTATATAAAATTATTAAACCGGGAAATGAAAAATCAACAACCTAACTTATTGTTGATGCATAAAGTATCGGATGTAAATTTAGAATTCATATATATAACCAATGAGGGATAAAATGGAATCTATAAAAATTATTTTTATCTTATTATTCACTTTATGTTTTGCATTAAAAGCACAGGAAGTAATTAATCTTTATCAAAGTGAAATTCCAAATTCAAAGGATTCCAATATTAAAGAATTCTGGAATGAGAAAGCAGGGTTTTATAAAAATGTAATCAATCCGACGATGCAAATTTATCTGCCGGATAAAGAAGTATCGACCGGCGCGGCTGTTGTCATTTGTCCGGGAGGCGGTTACAGCGTGGTTGTATTTAATGCAGAAGGTGTAAGAACTGCGGAAGAATTTGCCAAAAACGGTGTTGCTGCATTTGTGTTAAAGTACAGAATTCCCAATGATACAACCATGGTTGATAAAAAAATCGGGCCGTTGCAGGACGCCCAGCAGGCGATAAAAATAGTACGTGAAAACGCTGCAAAATGGGGAATTGCCATAAATAAAATTGGTATTATGGGTTTTTCCGCCGGCGGACATTTGGCTTCAACCGAGGCCACTCATTTTAACAAGGCCTATATCAAAAATGATACGGGTACCAGTTTGCGCCCGGATTTTCAGATATTGGTTTATCCGGTTATAAGTATGCAGGACAGCTTAACCCATGCCGGTTCAAAGTATCAATTATTAGGTGAGAATCCATCCCAGGAAATAACTGATCTTTTCTCGAATGAATTACAGGTAAATAAGGACACGCCTCCGGCCTATATCACTCATGCAGGCGATGATATGGTAGTTGATGTTGATAATAGTATTAAGTATTTTGAAGCTTTAAGACATCATAAGGTTCCCGTTGAGATGCATATATATCCGAAAGGAAATCATGGCTTTGTTTTATTTCAACCAACTGAAGAATGGATGAAACCTATATTTAAATGGATGAAACGATCAAAGTTCATCGGTAACTGAAACACATACTATTATATAAAAAAGTGTATACTTCACTATTAAGTTTTAATGAATCATATAATATTTAATCAAACCAGAGGATTGCCATGAAAACACTCATGTATTCAATAATTACGCTGATGTTAACCGCATTTTTTGTGTCTGCTCAGGAAATGGAAAAACAGGCGCCAAAGGGCTTTGATATTTTACGTGATGATATTGCCCAAGGAAAGATTGACTCAATCTATTACGAATCAAAAACGGTCGGCACAAAACGAAAAGCGATGATTTACACGCCTCCGGGATATTCTAAGGATAAAAAGTATCCTGTGCTTTACCTATTGCACGGGATCGGCGGTGATGAAAAAGAATGGCTTAATGGCGGAAAACCTCAGATAATATTGGATAATCTTTACGCTGAAAATCAAATAGAACCTATGATTGTAGTCATGCCCAATGGCAGGGCTATGAAAGACGACAGGGCTGGAGGAAATATTTTTGATCCTGTTAAACAACAAGCCTTTGCTGATTTTGAAAAAGATCTGCTAAATGATCTAATCCCTTTCATCGAGAAAACTTTTCCTGTCTATACCGATCGTGAACATCGCGCCATTGCCGGTTTATCCATGGGCGGCGGACAATCCTTGAATTTCGGGTTAGGCAATCTGGATACATTTGCCTGGGTTGGTGGGTTTTCATCCGCGCCTAATACTAAATTGCCTGAAGAATTAGTACCCGATCCGGATGCGGCAAAAAAGAAATTAAAATTGCTTTGGGTATCCTGCGGCGATGATGACGGTTTACTTATTTTCAGCAAACGAACCCATGATTATTTAAAAGCGAATAGCGTCCCGCATATATTTTATATTGAGCCGGGTGTGCATGATTTTAAAGTATGGAAAAATGGATTGTACATGTTCTCCAGGCTTCTTTTTAAACCTGTAGATCAGTCAAAATTCTCCAAATACAGTCCATTAGGCATTCCCGCTTCAACAAATGTGCGAAGGGCTAAATTTCCCCAGATTCTGCCGGACAGCCGGGCGCTTTTTCGCCTCAAAGCGCCTGACGCACAGAAAATTCAGCTTGATCTGGTAAAGAAATATGACATGGTTAAAGATACGGCCGGCGTTTGGGAAGTAATTACCGATTCATTGAGTGAAGGTTTTCATTATTATTCTCTGATAATTGACGGCGTCGCTGTGACCGATCCTGCCAGTGAAACGTTTTACGGAATGGGCAGAATGGCCAGCGGCATAGAGGTGCCGTTTGAAGGAGATGGCTATTATGGCGTTAAAGATGTGCCTCATGGAGAAATCAGAATTAAGCGTTATTTTTCGACAGTCTTTCGCCAATGGCGTCAATTTTATATTTATACGCCGCCGGGTTATGATACAAACATAAATGAAAAATATCCCGTCTTATACGTATTACACGGCGGGGGCGAGGATGAAAGAGGCTGGGCAGCTCAGGGAAAAACAGATTTGATCCTGGATAATCTCATTGCTGAGGGCAAAGCGAAATCCATGCTCGTAGTCATGCCGGATGGAAATA
The DNA here is from genome assembly GCA_016928315.1 of Calditrichaceae bacterium. Classification (GTDB taxonomy): domain Bacteria; phylum Calditrichota; class Calditrichia; order Calditrichales; family Calditrichaceae; genus JAFGKZ01. The sequence goes on along the minus strand of JAFGKZ010000154.1, from coordinate 4,406 downwards.
CCAATACGGATTTTGGAGGATTCGGCGAAAGAACATTAAAAACATTTGAAACCGAAATGAAGCAATATATCATTCCATTTGTCGAAAAGAATTATCGCGCAAAAACGGATGCTAAAAACCGGGCGCTGGCCGGATTATCGATGGGCGGATTGCAAACGCTTTTCATTGGTCTGAACAATACGGATCTGTTTTCTTCTCTTGGTATTTTTAGTTCAGGCTGGATATTACCCATGCAAAGCGAGCTGGCGGAAAAACAATATGAATTGATGCGAAATAATCTTGATAAAATCAAAAGTAACCTGAAACTGGTATGGGTTGGAATTGGCGGGAAAGAGGACATTGCATATAATAACTGCCAGGCGATGTGTTCCAAATTTGATGAGATGAATATTAAATACGTATATGATGATTATCCCGGAGGTCATACCTGGCCGGTGTGGAGACACGATTTGCACTTATTTGCGCCATTACTGTTTAAATAATCCTTTATTTGGTTGTACCAATATTAATATATGGAAGAAGAGAACAAAGTATGAATAAATCAATTTTTATACTCGGCCTGATTTTTATATTGATTTTAACTTATGCATGTGAACAATCCGGTAATGTCGCTGATAAATCCATGCAAACAACGATTTGTAATCCGGTTAATTTAAATTACAGGTTTTGTCTTGATAAACCATCGAGAAGGGAATCCGCTGATCCGACTATGGTTAATTTTAAGAATGAGTACTACCTGTTCGCTTCCAAATCGGGCGGATACTGGCATTCGGATGATTTAATCAGTTGGGATTTAATTACAACGGAAGATCTGCCCTGGGAAGATTATGCCCCGACAGCCGTTGTCATGAATGATACTATTTACTTTATGGCGTCGGCGGATAAACCGGTCATTTATAAAACCAGCGATCCCAAATCCGGAAAATGGCAGGTGATGAATCCTGAATTTCCTATTGGCATGATCGATCCCTGCTTCTTTGTCGATGATGACAACCGCTTGTATTTTTACTATGGCTGTTCAAATATCAATCCCCTTTATGGAGTTGAGTTAGATCCCAAAACCTTTAATCCAATCGGAAAATCCAAGATACTTTTTAATACAAACAAGGAAAAATACGGCTGGGAACGATTTGGAGATTACAATGAAAGCGAAGAAAGTCCCTGGATTGAGGGCGCCTGGATGACAAAATATAACGGCAAATATTATCTCCAATACGCGGTGCCGGGCACCCAGTTTAAAAGTTATTGCGATGGCGTTTATGTTTGCGATGAACCGCTTGGGGATTTTACGCTGGCTGAAAATAATCCCTGTTCAGCCAGGCCGGAAGGATTTGTGGCCGGCGCCGGACACAGCAGTACATTTCAGGATAAATACGGTAACTTCTGGCATATTTCAACCATGACCATCTCTCAGAAACATATGTTTGAAAGACGTCTTGGATTATTTCCCATGTTTTTCGATGAGGATGGCGGGTTATTTACATATACCAGCTACGGCGATTTCCCATTCATAATGCCAAAGAAAAAAATATCAGGTCCGGATGAATTATCCCCCAAATGGATGCTGCTGAGTTATAATAAACCGGTGGAAGTCTCTTCAGAATTATCTGAACATCCGAAACAGTATGCGGCTGACGAGAATATCCGTAATTACTGGAGCGCTGCAACCGGCGACAAGGGCGAATGGATATCCATGGATTTAGGGAAAGAATGCACCATCAATGCAGTTCAGATTAATTATGCGGAAAATGAAACGCAAATATTTGGCCGCCAATCGGATATCTGCTATCAGTATCTGCTGGATTATTCAAATGATGGCAAATCCTGGAGTGTTCTGGCGGATAAAACGAATAATAAAACCGATATTCCTCATGATTATGTCGAGCTTCTAAATCCCGTAAAATCCAGGTTTGTGCGCTTAACCAATTATCATATGCCCGGCGGTACTTTTGCCCTGGCCGGGCTGCGTGTTTTTGGAAATGGCGGCGGTGATGCCCCCCCAGCAGTTGATGGATTCAAAATTGATCGTTTAGCCTCAGACCGGTGTATTGCATATCTCAAATGGGATAACAGTCCGGATGCTGTAGGCGTCAATATCTACTTTGGAACCCAAAAAGATAAAATATATCATAATTACCAGGTTATAGGCGCTGACTCGGTAACCATAAGAAGCCTGGGCAGTTTATCAAAATATTATTTTTCTATTGAAGCATTTAATGAAAATGGAATCAGTCAAAGAAGTGAAATCATCGAAGTGGATTAATAAAATATTTCCGGGGATAATAAGGTAAATAATGACAATCAGATTAGAATCTATAATACTTACGCTATTCTTACTTCTGTTTATCACGGCATCAGTTTTTTGCCAGGTTACACTGCCAAAACTTGTCAGCGATGGTATGGTTCTGCAAAGGGATACCGATGTAAAAATCTGGGGTTGGGCATCAAAAGGTGAAAAAGTATCCATTCATTTCATGGGTTCGACTTACAAGACCACAGCGAATGCGAATGGGGAATGGGAAGTAATCCTTTCGGATATGAAAGCAGGCGGACCATACGAGATGCAAATTGATGCGAGCAATTCCATCACGATTAAAGATATTCTTATCGGTGATGTATGGGTGTGCTCGGGACAATCCAACATGGGATTATCGATGGGTTCGTTAAGAGAAGTTTATAAAGATGAAATTGCTCATATGGATAATCCTTTTATAAGGCAGTTTTTTACTTTTCCCGGAACGAATTTTAAAGAGCGTCAAAAAGATTTTCGCTTCGGCAGATGGCAGCATGCGGATTCCAACAGCATCCGCGGCTTGACCGCCGTGGGGTATTTTTTTGCAAAGAGCCTGTATGAAAAATATAAGATCCCAATTGGCTTAATAAGCGTCAGCATGGGCGGCTCCTCGGCAGAGGCCTGGATCAGCGAAGAATCGATCAAAGCATTTCCAATTTACCGGGAGCAATTGCAGAGGTTTAAGGTAGACGGATATATTGAAAGAATTAATAAACAGGATGATGAAAGAGTTGGCCATTGGAACAGGGTTCTAAAACAAAATGATGCAGGGTATAAAAATCCGCAGCAAACCTGGTTCGATCCGGAACTAAATGTATCCGACTGGGAAACCATGCAGGTGCCGGGTTATTGGGCAGATACCAAACTCGGAAATGTCAACGGCGTTGTCTGGTTCAGAAAGGAAATCGATATTTCTGCGGATTTGGTTGGAGAACCGGCGCTTATAAAATTAGGCCGGATTGTTGACTGCGATACGGTTTTTATAAATGGAAAATTCATTGGATCAATAGGCTCCCAGTATGCGCCCAGGGCCTATAAGATTTCTGATGAAGTTTTAAAAGAGGGTAAAAACACCATCGTTCTCCGGGTGATCAATTATATCCGCAAGGGCGGATTTGTGCCGGGGAAAGAATATGAACTGTCGGCAGGCAGCGGTAAAATAAATCTTGAGGGGGAATGGAAATTCAAACTTGGCGCGACAGCCGAACCGCTGGAAGACCGTTTGTTTTTAGGAAAGATTCCATCCGGCTTATTTAACGCCGGGATCGCGCCTGTTCTGAATTACAAAATTAAAGGCGTCGTCTGGTACCAGGGCGAATCAAATACCAGCCGGGCTTTTGAACATTACGATCTTTTTAAACTGTTGATTAAAGACTGGCGACAAAATTGGCGACAGGGTGATTTCCCGTTTTTGTATGTTCAGCTGCCCAATTTTGTGGAAGTGAATGTTGAACGAACCCAATATGACTGGGCTATTTTCCGGGAGAGTCAGCTTAAAGCGTTAGTCATTCCTAATACCGGTATGGCCGTTACCATCGACGTCGGTGAATACAATGACATTCATCCCAAGCGTAAAAAGCCGGTCGGGGAACGTCTGGCGCTGGCTGCGCAGAAAGCAGCCTATGGTGAAAAAAACATTGTGTATTCAGGACCTATTTATAAATCAATGAAAACAGACGGAAATAAAATTATTTTATCCTTCACTAATGTGGGAAGCGGTTTGGTGGCAAAAGACGACAAAAAATTAAACTGTTTTGAAATCTGTGGAATTGATAATAAATATTTCCCCGCTGCAGCTAAAATAGAGAATGATAAAATAATTGTTTGGTCTGATAAGGTGGCTGCGCCGGTTGCCGTACGCTATGCCTGGGCTAACAATCCGGAAAGCGCCAATTTGTATAATAGGGAAGGCCTGCCGGCTTCACCATTTAGAACCAGCGAACTTTTTTAACTGAATTCTTGTAAGATTTTATTCAAATAAAATTTAACGCAATTATTATCTAGCCCGAATCTTATGAAGTTGTGTGAAAGCGGATAGAAGATGTCATTCCTGCGAAAGCAGGAATCTATAAACTCCCGTTTTTACTGGATTCCCACCTTCGTGGGAATGACG
>JAFGKZ010000153.1 GCA_016928315.1 Calditrichaceae bacterium | reverse complement strand
TCCCCCAATGTCCCCAATATCGGCCTCATTGCTCAGCAGGCTGAAGCGGCCGGGGCAGATGCCATTACGGCTGTCAATACCATGGGGCCCGGCATGCTGATTGATATTAAAATGCGCTGTCCCATATTAGCCAACAAAGTAGGCGGCATCAGCGGGCAGGCACTTAAACCCATTGCCGTTCGTTGCGTATATGATATTTACAAAGCCGTCAAAATCCCCATTATCGGAACCGGCGGCATCATCAAAGGAACCGATGCCATTGAAATGCTGATGGCAGGTGCCTCACTACTCGGAATCGGTTCAGCCATTGTAGCTTACGACCTCGCCTGCTTTGACATGATCAATGAAAAAATTCAGGAATTTATGAAAGAAGAAGGTTTTTCTGATATCAGCGAACTGGTTGGTCTCGCTCATGAAAAATAACCCAAATAAATTATGTCCATGCCCATTGTGCTTAAAGTCAGTGCCATTCGGAAAGACTCTAAAAATGTAAAAACCTACGTTTTCCAGCATGATTTACGCGCCAAACCCGGCCAGTTTGTGATGGTCTGGATGCCCGGCGTCGATGAAGTGCCGATGTCCATTGGCTGGCAGACCAATACCGAATTTCATATCAGCATTGCCGATGTGGGGGAATGCACTCACGCGATTCACGAACAAATTAAAGTGGGGGACCGGCTCGGTATCCGGGGGCCTTATGGGACCAGTTTCGAATTTGCTGATTACGATTACATCATCGGTGTCGGCGGAGGCTGCGGCACACCGCCTATTCTGAATCTGGTACAGCAGGCGGTCAAAGCCGGCAAAAAAGTCACCGTGATTCAGGGCGCGCGCAGTAAAGATTATCTGCTTTTCAAAGACCTCTTTAATGAACTTGGTATTCCCGATTTAAAATGCACTACCGACGACGGTTCAGAAGGAACCAAGGGGGTAAGTACCGATATTTTAAAAGAAATGCTTGAAAAGCTGGATAAGAGCAAAAAGACCTGTGTATACACTTGTGGCCCCGAAATCATGATGGTTAAAGTGGCCCAGCTATGTGAAGAATATGGCGTCGATTGTCAGGTGAGTTTGGAGCGCTACATGAAATGCGGATTTGGTATTTGTGGCCAGTGCTGTATGGATGATTCCGGTATCCGGCTTTGCAAAGACGGCCCCGTCATTTCCGGAAAACTCGCCCTTCAGCACCCGGAATTCGGAAAATATCACCGGGATCAGGCGGGGGTTGTGATAAAATAAAAATACTTATCAACTAATTTCAATTGATTATGGGTGGAGGTAAGAAAGGCGGCTGCGGCTGCTAATTTTAAAGCCAAAGGGCCATGGTGTAATGGTAGCACAAAGGTCTCCAAAACCTTTTGTGAGGGTTCGAATCCTTCTGGCCCTGCCAAATTTAAATAAATTTCCAGTTTTTAAACATGGCTGCCTGGCCGATGTACTGGTTTTCCTGATCACTGAGATTCCAGATCGTTGCAGGACCGATGCGGAACCTTTTTCGTGTCATTGAGATACGAACGCCTTCATAATCATCAACAAAGCCCTGCTCTTTTACCTGCTGCAGGACTCTTTCACGATCGGCCAGTCTGGTGGGTTCAGCCGTGTAACGGGATTGGGTATGCTGCAGTGTGTCCCAGGACATTTCCCAAAGTAGCTGAGCTGTCGCGTTACCGTAATTTAAAAAAGGATAGGGCTCTGCATTATCATGCGAGATTAAAGCAAAATCAGCCTCATAGACTTTCCGGGCTAGTTCCTCCGGATTCATTTCCGGCCACTCCGGATCCATTTTTCTGCCTGCAAGTTTCATCAGACTGTCAGCCATGTGCCTGGTCTGTTCCACGATAAACTGTTTCGTGGGTTCGTTCATTTTTTCCCAGGGCGGAGCGTAGTAATTTTCTTGTTTCTTGTCAGGAGCCGGCATAGGTTTGAGATAGTTAAAAAGGCCGTTATTCTAGTATATTTTATATAAACTGTCAATTTTTGATTTTGATCAGCACTATGCTAAAATGCCAGTCGCTGAATGAAAAAGTATCATTTCATTTACGGGCTCTTTTGTCTGCTGACAGCTGTTTTAGTTGTTTATTCACTGAAGGCACCGGCCCTTTTATCATCCGCTAATGAAAATTCCGCACAAACTCAATTCATCAAAGGGAAAATCATTCAGAAACAGGATGAAAATTTCGCTGTTAAATTAGAGGACGAAAGGGGAAGTATTATTAAAACTAAACTCAGCGAATTCTTCATTTTTGATGATTATCAGGTAGGTGACAAAGTCAGTGTTTATATCACCCAACTGGAAGAAGGCGGTACGAAATACGACATTGCCGATTATTACCACTACGACGGACTGATTTTTGCATTCCTGATTTTTTGTGTGATAGCGATAACAGTAGCAAAAAGAAAAGGTGTTTTTTCCATCATCAGCGTTGCTCTTTCACTGATTCTTTTTTATACCCTTATTTTAAATGCAGTAAGAATCGGGATACCTGTTCTTTTAGCCGGAATCATTTATGTTCTGCTTATCACCGTTCTGACGATCCCGATGATCCATGGTTTTAATAAAAAAGGATTGAGTGCCATTATTGCAGTGAATGTTGGCTATATTTTTGGTCTGGTCCTTACTTATTGGTTTACCGCTATCGTTAAAATCGGTAATACGCCCGCTGAAGAATTTCGAATTCTTTCACAGCAGTTTCCTGATGTCGATATTAGGCAGATACTTATGGTGTCACTTTTCCTTGGTGTGGTAGGAGCGCTAATTGATGTTTCTGTTTCAATCTGTTCCGCTATTTTTGAAGGCATGAAAGAACATCCAAAATTGACTTTTATCAAAACCTATCAGCTAGGGATGAATGTGGGTAAAGATATTTTAGGAAGTATGATTAATACGCTGTTGATGGCTTATTTGGCTGCCTCCATGCCCTTTCTGGTACTGATGACATTGGCCCGTTACAACAATATGTACGAATTTCTGAATTATGACTTTATCGCGCTGGAATTGACGCGTATATTTATCGGCGCGGCAAGCATTGCTTTGCTGATACCGATTACCTCTATTTCGGCAGCTTATCTGGTGGCGAAAAAAACTAAAATTCTTAATTAAAATAATATTGCATTTGTAATAATATTGATTTAAACTGGAATGGAAAAATCAATATGACTTTTTTGAAAAAATCACTGGAAATACTGAAAAAAGCAGATTACAAAGTGACCGGGGCACGCCGGATCGTGCTTTCTGTACTGGAAAAAGCGGAAATGCCGCTTTCAGCCTACGATATCGAGGAACGTATACCTGATTCCACTTCGATTAATGTGGTTACGATTTATCGGAT
>JAFGKZ010000152.1 GCA_016928315.1 Calditrichaceae bacterium | reverse complement strand
TTGTCTTATTGTTTCCAAAATAATGAAAGTCAGTTTGACTGATATGATCCTGTTTGCTATACTTGGAAAACATTAATTCATGTGTACAGTCGAGATTGATCAGGCAACCTTCGTCATTCCGAATTCCTGTCCGGCGCCAGACCGGAATTCGGAATCCTATGGTTAGAAGAGATTCTGAAATGAATTCAGCATGACGTCAATTTATTTTTCACTTTACCAAACCCTAGTATTTGAATAAATCAATAGAAGGATACATTAAATGAAATTCGGATTTTTTGACGACAAAAACAGGGAATATGTAATTACCGATCCCAAAACGCCTTATCCGTGGATAAATTATTTGGGCAATGAAGAATTTTTCTCGATTATTTCCAATACGGCAGGCGGCTATAGTTTTTTTAAAGACGCCCGTTTACGCAGAATTACCCGCTACCGATACAACAACACGCCGCTGGATACCAACGGCAAATATTTTTATATCAATGAAAACGGGGATATCTGGAATCCAGGATGGCAGCCGGTCAAAGCGGGTCTGGACGCCTATGAATGCCGTCACGGATTGGGCTATTCCAAAATTAAAGGCGCAAAAAACGGATTGACCGTTGAAACGCTCCATCTGGTTCAGCTTAACTACAGCGCGGAAGTGCAAAAAGTTGTGCTGAGAAATGAATCAACTCAAACCAAAAAATTTAAATTATTTTCATTTGTCGAATGGTGTTTGTGGAATGCCCTGGATGATATGACCAATTTCCAGCGTAATTTTTCAACCGGTGAAGTCGAGATCGATGGTTCAACGCTCTATCATAAAACGGAATACAAAGAAAGGCGCAATCACTATGCTTTCTATTCTGTTAATGATAAAATCAGCGGCTACGATACGGATCGGGAATCCTTTTTGGGATTGTACAATGGTTTGGATAAACCGGATGTGGTTTTAAATAATCAGGCTAAAAATTCCGAAGCGCATGGCTGGTCGCCAATTGCCTCGCATTGTCTGGATATCGAACTAGCCGCCGGCGCTGAGAAAACACTGGTATTTGTGCTGGGCTATATTGAAAATCCGGATGAGGATAAATGGGAATCCAAAGGCGTTATTAATAAAAAACCGGCAAAAGCGATGATTAAGCAATTTGCTGATCCGAAGAATGTTGATAAAGCTTTGGCTGATTTGAAAAAATACTGGGATGACTTATTGTCGATTTACAGCGTTAAGAGTCATGATGAACGGTTGGACCGGATGGTCAATATCTGGAACCAGTATCAGTGTATGGTAACGTTTAATATGTCGCGCAGCGCTTCTTATTTTGAAAGCGGTATCGGCCGGGGTATGGGTTTCCGCGATTCCAACCAGGATCTGATCGGATTTGTGCACCAGATACCACAGCGGGCTAAGGAGCGGATTATTGATATTGCTTCCACGCAGTTTGAGGACGGCAGCGCCTATCATCAGTATCAGCCGCTAACCAAGCGCGGCAATTATGAGGTCGGTTCGAATTTTAATGATGATCCCATGTGGCTGGTACTGTCCGTTACCGAATATATTAAAGAAACCGGGGATTACTCCATTCTGGATGAAAGCGTACCCTTCGATAATGATGAAAGTAAAGCCGAGTCCTTGTTTGAACATTTACGCCGATCATTCAATCATGTTGTAAACCATCTCGGGCCGCATCAATTACCGCTCATCGGCCGGGCGGACTGGAACGACTGTCTCAACCTCAATTGTTTTTCGACCAACCCGGATGAATCTTTTCAAACGACTGAAAATAAAGAAGGCGGCACAGCCGAATCGGTATTTATCGCAGGAATGTTTATTTTGTACGGCAATGAATATATTGAGCTTTGCCGAAGAATCGGCAAAGAGGATGAGGCAAAAAGGGCTCAGGTGCATGTGGATGCCATGAAAAAAACTGTTGACGAACACGGCTGGGATGGCGAGTGGTTTGTGCGCGCTTATGATTTCTTCGGGAAGAAGATTGGGAGCGAGGAAAGTGAGGATTCTAAAATTTTTATTGAATCACAGGGATTTTGTGTGATGGCCGGCGTGGGTGTTGAAGACGGCCGGGCTATCAAATCGCTGGATTCAGTGAAGAAACATCTTGATTGTGAATACGGCATTGTACTAAACAATCCACCGTTTTCCAGATATCATATTAATTTAGGTGAGATTTCTACCTACCCGCCGGGATACAAAGAAAATGCCGGTATTTTCTGCCATAACAATCCCTGGATTATGATAGCGGAAGCGATTGTTGGACGGGGCGACCGGGCCTTTGAATACTGGCGTAAAATTGCCCCGAGCTATCTTGAAGATATTTCCGATCTGCACCGCACCGAACCTTATGTGTACGCCCAGATGATTGCCGGTAAGGATGCCTTTAAACCGGGTGAAGCAAAGAACTCCTGGTTGACCGGCACTGCGGCCTGGAATTTTTACGCGATCAGCCAATATATTCTTGGAATACGGACGGCTTATGATGGTTTACAGGTGAATCCCTGTATTCCAAAAGAGTGGGATGGATTTACCGTAACTCGTAAATTCCGAAATGCAGAGTATGAGATTGTAGTAAAAAATCCGGATCATGTTTTTAAGGGCGTCAAAAAACTAATCGTGGACGGCGCGGAACAGAAAAGTAATATTATACCTGTCTTTGAAGATAATAAAAAGCATTCGGTTGAAGTGATTATGGGATAGAGATCAAACGCGCTTATTATCTAGATCTAAATTGTATTGAAGACCGGGTATCACAATCCGGTCTTTTTTTGTTTCCCCGACTTAAAAAGTCGGGATTATTTATATATAATTCAGCATATTTTTTCTTTGACTAGCCCCGAGCTTCAATTCGGGGAACCCGATTATACTATTTTAGGGCTTTAGCCCATTACTTTTTTTAATATTAGAAATATTTTATTCATTAACTATCCCATCGCGATTTTATCGGGATTGCCCTTCCTGATATCAGGGATGTTAAGATATATCGTTGCTAATTGATCAGTTGAGTCAACATTATTTTGATATATCTTCTTTTAGAAAGATGAAATAATAAAATCATATTAATAAGTTTCATATATTCTATTTAAAATGTGGAATAAAATAGTTATATTTATGGATTGTCGTACCATTGATAACTTGAAAAGCAGGAAGAATTATAATGAATCATACTGAATATCAGCATCGCCATATTGGTCCAAGACCTCATGAATTAGATAAAATGCTTGAAACTATTAAAGTGAAATCACTCGATGAACTTGTTGAACAAACTGTTCCAAAGGGTATTCGACTAAGTGAATATTCTGCTCTGCCAGAGTCCCTACCGGAGCATGAATTTTTAATGCAGTTAAAGAAGACCGCATCAAAAAATAAAATTTATAAATCCTATATCGGATTGGGTTATTATGAGTGTATTGTGCCTTCGGTTATAAAGCGCAATATCTTTGAGAATCCCGGCTGGTACACGCAGTACACACCGTATCAGGCGGAAATTTCCCAGGGTCGTCTGGAAGCGCTGCTTAATTTTCAGACTATGATTATGGACTTAACCGGAATGGAAGTGGCCAATGCCTCATTACTGGATGAAGGTACCGCTGCTGCGGAAGCTATGACAATGCTGTATCGTGTGCGCAGTCGCGATAAACAAAAGGCGGGCGCTGATAAATTTTTTATATCCAAAACTGTTTTTCAGCATACCATTGATGTTCTGCAAACACGGGCCGAACCGCTTGGGATTGAATTGGTAATTGGTGAAGCGAATGCGGATAAACCGGATGATTCCTTTTACGGCGCTCTGCTGCAAAATCCGGCTGAGGATGGTTCGGTATCCGATCTAACGGAATATATTGCCGCAGCTCATTCCAAAGATATATTGGTTGCCGTCTGTGCTGATCTTTTGAGTCTGGTCTTAATTAAATCGCCCGGCTCGATGGGCGCCGATGTGGTGGTTGGCAGCAGCCAGCGATTTGGCGTGCCGATGGGATACGGCGGGCCGCACGCCGCTTTTTTTGCCACGCGTGAAGATTTTAAACGACAAATGCCCGGCCGCATTATCGGGGTTTCTGTTGATCGCTATGGTAACAAAGCTTACCGTATGGCGCTGCAAACGCGAGAGCAGCATATCCGGCGAGAAAAAGCAACTTCCAATATCTGTACGGCACAGGCTCTGTTAGCTATTATGTCCGGGATGTATGCCGTTTATCACGGCCCCAAAGGATTGAAGCAAATTGCCGGACGTGTTCATTCATTGGCCTGTATGTTATCTGAGCAGTTAAAAAATGCAGGAGTCGTTCAGGTAAATCAGCATTTCTTTGATACACTGAAAATTGAAGTAACGCCTCTTCTCCAATCAAAAATATTAGAGGAAGCATTAAAATCAGAAATCAATTTCAGAAAAATCGGCGAAACGGGCATAGGTATTTCCATTGATGAAGCGACCTGCGAATCAGATATTTTGGAAATTATCAAGGTGGTTCAGAAAGTTATGAATCCTGAGAAAAAAGTAACTGTACTTAAATTAGCCGATAACAAAGCTATTCCCGCGGCATTCATAAGAACGGATGAAATTTTAAATCATCCGGTTTTTAATTCTTACCATTCTGAGACCGGCATGGTGCGCTATATTAAAAAACTGGAAAATCGTGATCTCTCTTTAACCGCTTCCATGATTCCGCTGGGTTCCTGCACGATGAAGCTGAATCCGGCAACCGCCATGTACCCGGTAAGCTGGCCGGAGTTTGCATCGCTTCATCCCTTTGTTTCAATGGATCAGGCAGTCGGTTATCATGAAATTATTTGTGAACTGGAAGAATTATTGGCAAACGTAACCGGACTGGCGGCAACCTCTTTACAGCCCAATTCCGGCGCTCAGGGCGAATACACCGGTTTGATGGTAATTAGGGCCTATCATAAAAACAGGGGAGAGGATCAGCGCAATGTGGTATTAATTCCAAGTTCTGCCCATGGCACTAATCCGGCCAGTGCGGCTATGGCTGGCAGTGAAGTGGTTATTATTAAATGTGATGATCATGGTAATATTGACATCCCTGACTTAAGAGATAAAGCGGCATTATACAAAGAACGATTGTCCGCAATTATGGTAACCTACCCATCCACACACGGGGTTTTTGAGGAAGGCATCTCGGAGATTTGTAAAATTATCCATGAGAACGGCGGACAGGTTTATATGGACGGCGCTAATATGAATGCTCAGGTCGGTTTAACCAATCCGGGTGTGATTGGAGCGGACGTCTGCCATTTAAATCTTCATAAAACATTTAGCATTCCACATGGCGGCGGCGGTCCGGGTGTCGGTCCGATTTGTGCAGCGAAGCATTTAGCGCCTTTTTTACCGGGGCACCGCTATGTAAAAACTGGCGGTGAAAAAGCGATTTCTGCGGTAGCATCCGCGCCCTGGGGCAGCGCAAATGTTCTGCTGATTTCCTATGCCTATCTAAAAATGCTGGGACTGGCAGGCAGCGTCGAAGCTACCAGATATGCTATCCTAAATGCTAATTATATTAAATCACGACTGGAAAAATATTATCCCGTACTTTATACCGGCGCCAAGGGCCGGGTTGCCCATGAACTCATTTTTGATCTGCGCGGGTTCCATGAGTCTGCCGGTATTGATGCAGAGGATATTGCCAAACGATTAATGGATTACGGTATCCATGCGCCGACCATGTCCTGGCCGGTTGCAGGCACCATTATGGTGGAACCGACCGAAAGCGAACCGCTTGAGGAACTGGATCGGTTCTGCGAGGCGATGATTGCCATTCATAAAGAAATTAAAGATATCGAAACCGGGAAAGCGGACAAGGAAAACAATGTTTTAAAAAACGCCCCGCATACCGCTGTGGAAACTGCGGGCGATGCCTGGAATCATCCTTATTCCCGCGAGCAGGCCGTATTCCCATTGGGATCGCTGAAGGAAAATAAATTCTGGCCTTATGTGGGACGGATTGATAATACCTATGGCGATCGCAATCTGGTCTGTGCCTGTCCACCGATTGAGAGTTATACGGAATAAATTACAACTTTCATTTTACAATAGAATCAAAAAAATTTTTTTATTAAGTCAGGTTTGCTTACGTTTCAGATAATAAATGAACTTTTTTTGCATTAATAAAAAATATTAGGATAAATTAGTCAAGCAAAACATACATGAAACGAATTATTTTACTTATTGAAACCTCCCGTGAATTCGGACGGCAATTAATTATCGGTATTGCCCGCTATTCGCGGCTTCATGGTCCTTGGTCTTTTTATAAAGAACAGATTGGTTTAAAATCATCCATACCCAAATTGACTAATTGGAAACCGGATGGAATAATCATGCGGGATTCGCTGATCAAGGAAGAGTTAATTGGGCTTAAAATTCCTACAATTCTTGTTCAACATGATGCATCCTTATCAAAAGATTTACCGGTCATTATTACGGAATCTGATTCAATTTCAAAAATGGCTAGTGAGCATCTTATTGAACGGGGATTTAAAAATTTTGCATTTTGTGGATTCGATCGTTTTGAATGGTCAAACAAACGCAAACACTATTTTTCTGTATACAATACCAAAGCCGGTTTTAAAACACATGTTTACAGTTCACCTAAAAAAAAGAAAATCATCGATTGGGAAGATGAGCAGCAGCATGTATGCAATTGGCTAAAAACACTGCCGAAACCTGTTGGATTACTGGCATGTAATGATGACAGGGCTCAGCATATTCTCGAAGTCTGCAAACGTCTCAATTTTCGTGTACCGGAAGATGTTGCGGTGATTGGAGTTGATAATGATCCGATGGTTTGTGAAATTGAAGATCCTCCGCTGACCAGCATTGCATTAAATGTAAATGCAGCTGGATTTGAAGCAGCCAGGCTGCTGGATCAAATGATTACTGACCATATAACAGAGGGACAACATATCAAAGTATTTCCAACACACATTGCCCAGCGGCAATCAACCGATATTCTTGCAGTTGATGATATTGAAGTCGCATCAGCTATCCGTTACATTAAGCAGAATGCAAAAAACAAAATTTTTATCAAAGATGTTGTAGCAGCAACAAATGTCAGCAGGCGCACGCTGGAACAACGGTTCAAAAAGAACATTCATCGGTCTATTTATGATGAAATTCGTAAAGTACGTGTAGAAATGATTACAAATTTATTGCTTGAAACGGATTTACCCATCTCTCATATCACATCGTATTTTAATTTTACGGATATAGAACATATTTCACGTTATTTTAAAAATGAAAAAGGCGTCGGACTGCGTGAATATCGAAAAATGCATCAACAACGATGATTATTTTGGTTTACTTTCCCGGGTATTCTCAAACGGTATTAAAAATTCCTAATTCCGAGTTAATACTGTAATATATTTAATTTCTGATATAAGAATTGAAAATCGTCTTCATACTATCTGCGCAATATGGTTAACAAAAAATACAAAGTGGCTTTTATTGCTGCACTGAACCATTTAATATTTTGATCCAGTACTTTTATTTATATTTTTTATAGTGGAAGGAATAATCACGATCAGCCGGTAGATTTATAGTACTATTAGGTTTATAAGGAGAAAAATTTATGAAAAAGATCTGTGTTCAATTGAGTTATGTTTTTGTAATATGGATTTTTGCTTATGGACAATCTCCATCCTTTGAAACCTACATCAATCCAATTATACCAGGCGACCATCCTGATCCTACTTTGACGAAGGTTGGAAAATATTTTTATACCTCAGGCTCCTCATTCAATCCCACGCCGAAAATATATCGTTCAACTGATTTGGTTCATTGGGAAGTTATAGCTCAACCGGTTTCAGCCTCCTGGCCTGTATATGGTGATGAACCTGGTGGAGGAATCTGGGGCGGACATACGGTTTATTATAACAACTCCTATTGGCATTTCTTTGCCAGAGGTGGTGTAGGAATGTTTTTTGTTAAAGCGGATAATCCCGAAGGACCATGGAGTGAACCTACAGCAATAACCTCTTTTGCCGGACTGCCTCCATTTGGACAAGATAACTCCATTTTTATTGACGAAGATACAGGCAAATGGTATATGCTTACCAAAGCTGGTCAGGAGAACAATCATCTTGTGGAATTAAATGATGACGGTCAGCCTACAGGTGAAGTTCTCGATTTAACCTGGCTTAATCCAAATTCAGAAGGGAATCCTTATGGCTGGGCGGAAGGTCCGGTTATGTGGAAATATAAAGGATATTACTATTATGGTTTTACGCAGCATTTGGTTGGTGAACAATATGTGATGCGCAGTGATACATTAACCGATGATGAGTCAGAGTGGACAATTAAAGATGGTAATGTTTTTACAGGATCTCCGGCGACTTATAACAGACCCAATCACATATCCCCCGTAGTTATGATTGATGACAGCACCAGTTGGACGATTGCTCATAGTTATCATAGCAGCAGTAACTGGTATGCGCATGGACGTCAGGGTTTACTTTGCCAGGTAACATATGATGAACAAGGATTTCCGGTTATTCAATATCCTCCCAGTAGTCCTGTGCCTGCTCCTGATTTACCCAGTACTGGCATTCCCTGGATGGTACCCAAATCGGATATGTTTAATGGGACTACGCTTAGTCCCAATTGGTCTTTTCTGGGATATACATCCGGCGCAACTTATTCACTTGAAGTACAGGAAGGCTGGCTATACCTGGAACCATATGGCGGAAGTAATACTGTAATTCAAAATGACGGAGAACATAGTTATTCCCTAATCACGCGGGTGGATTTTGAACCAACTTCGGTCTCAAATGAAGCCGGTTTGTGGATATTAAATGGACCTGAGACACATTTTGTAAAAGTATTCAGCACGGTGAACAGTGAGGGCAATTCGTCTGTTGCTTTCAGTTTTGAAAGTACAAAATATGAGGTAGAAAACACTTTTGGTTCCATTGTCTGGTTAAAATTAGTACGAAACGAGCACACCATGTCCGGTTATTTCAGCCCGGATGGAAGTAACTGGGTGAAGATAGGAGAGGACATTAACGCTTTAAATCTGGATATCCCGCAACCTCCCGATTTTAATGCATTTACTGGAAATCAGCAGGGCCTTTACGTTAAAGGGAGAGAAGCCTATTTTGATCTCTATATTTATCGCGATGCTTATACGGATATTATGGCAAAAAATCCAACTAATCGATATGGAGTGAGTTCAGCAAGTACTTATCTTTCAGGCATTAACAATGATGACTGGGCCATGTATGCAGGTGTTGAATTTGGTGATAGTACGGAATATCCAAAGATTCCAGTTTCATTTGGAATTCTCGCTTCAAGTGATAATTCTGGTGGTATGATTGAAGTATGGCTGGATTCTATTGATACCGGTACGAAAGTAAGTGAGTGCCAAATTGATAGTACAGGTGGCTGGAATAATTATCAGGTATTTTCTTCGGATATGGAATCTGTTTCGGGCACCCATGATGTATATCTGAAATTTGTCGGATCAGGTGGGGGAGACCTATTCCGTATCCAATTCTTTAGATTTTTAACAGAAGGAGATTCCATCACATCACTTAATGAAAATGCTGCACGGAATATACCTCAAAAGTTCGGCCTAAAGCAGAACTATCCAAATCCCTTCAATCCAAAAACGACCATTTCATATACTGTAGGGGCACATCACGATATGCCCTTACAACACATATATTTATCCATTTACAATCTTTTAGGCCAAAAGGTAGCAACCCTGGTTAATGAAAAACAACCATCAGGAAATTATAAAGTAGGATGGGATGCAGGTAATTATCCATCAGGTGTGTATTTTTACAAACTGGAAACAGATAACGGATTTTCCCAAACAAAAAAACTTATGCTTATCAAATGAAATATTAACAAATTTAAGGAGGACTGTCATGATGTTTAAACATATAGTTACATTTTTAATTTTATTAATTGTTGGAGCTACATCAGTTTTGGCCCAGGTTGATCCTGGTACTGGAAATCTTACGCATTGCTGGACATTTGAGGATGGAACAGCCATCGATACCGTTTCGGGTATTGAGGGTACGTTAATGGGTGACGCTAAAATTGAAAATGGCACCCTGCAGACAATAAAACAAGATTCATGGCTGGAGCTGCCTGCAAGTAGTTTGGCGATCAACGAGTATACCGGATTGAGTATTGTGGCCTGGTTTAAATCAATCCCCGAAGGAAATACTGGTTTTACCATGCTTGCTTCATTTGGCGATACCCCGGCTGCTGTTGGCGTGAACTATTTTTATATCACCTCAGCACGGGAAGATGATGTGAGCCGGGCTGGAATTTCCTGCGGCGATGCCTCAACGCCTTGGGCAAGCGAAACTTTTGCTCAAGGTACGGAATATGATGACGGCAAACTTCACCAAATGGTGGGTATAATCGATTCAACCAATATAACTTTATACATTGATGGCCAGTTTCAGGAGAGCACGCCGCTTGCAGCTAATAATAGTATTGCAGGGATAAGTTCAAATTTTGCCTATCTTGCAAAAAGTGTGTATAACAGCGATCCGACCTGGAGAGGTGAAATATTTGAATTCAGTATTTATAATAAAGCCCTCTCTTCTGATGAAGTACTCTATCTCTTTAATGAAACAGATGTTACTGCCGGATTAAGGCCGGTGATTGTTGAAGCAGAATCAGGCCAGCTTGGTACTAGTTTATCCGTTCTGACAGCAGGCGATATTTCCTATATTACGCCCACCGAAACCCATACAAATCAAACCAGTCCGGGGGATACAAACCGTATAGCAACCTATCAGGTAACGTTTAATACTCCGGGTTATTACTATCTATACGTTAGATTAAGGGTCGGGTCCGGCACTTTTAATGATGACAGCTTTTTTTATGCCAGAGGATTCGGAGAAAAAATTGATACGGCCAGTGCCGACTGGGTTTTTGTTAACGGACTTGCAGCGGCAGGCTGGTCAGATTCATCCGATATTGTATATGATCCCGGAGTAGCTGGTTCGGAAATTTGGAAATGGGTTAATGTTTCTCTCAATACCTATCAAAGCGGGGCGCCAGATTCGTTTTATGTGAGTTCAGATAGCCTCACTCAGACTTTTCAGATTGGCAGCCGCGAGGATGGTTTAGAGATTGACAAATTTGCATTCGGAAGGTCCACGCTATTTTATACCGTTGGAAATCTTGATAATGAAGAACCGGGTTTTATAGAATTACCTGAACCGCCGGTTGTTTGGGAAGGGCCGCCTCTGGCCTCCGCTCAGCCTAAATTTGTCGGCAATATTTACAGCGCGCCGCAAATCCAGAATTTTGAATCAT
>JAFGKZ010000151.1 GCA_016928315.1 Calditrichaceae bacterium | reverse complement strand
TGGACCTGGTATCAAAAAATGGGAAATTTCCCATGTAAATCCTTGTTTTTTGGTTTAACTATTTTTTATCTTGGACAGCAGTGATCCACTATGTTTTAACAAAATAAAGCATATATTCTCAAAATGGAATCAGCTTTCAAAGAAAGAATGTAAGTATCATCTGACTTATTAATTCATGAGTTTAAACGATGAAATTACGAACAGTATTTGATATGATCATTAAGAAAACATACATCGAACTTTTTATCATATTGAATATAGCGATCTTTAATTTATCTTGTGGTCCGGAAGATTTTGCTGATACTGTCAAAAATGATGATAGCGATTCTCATCGTCGAGTTGCAGTATTAAACCTCGATCCCGAAAAATGGCAGGATTTATTAGCTGATATTGCTAAAAATGATGAATGTGATTATGTTCGTGAAGCTGCAATTGATAAATTGAATCCAGTTCAATGGCAGGAATTATTAGCTGATGCTGCTAAAAATGATGAAGATCGTGATGTACGAATATCAGCAGTAAGGAAATTAGATTCAGACAAATGGCAGGATTTGTTAGCCAAGATTGTAATAACCGACAGGAGTTCTTCTGTTGTAATAGAAGCGATAAAAAAATTGGATCCGGATAAATGGGAGGAATTATTAGTTAAACTTGCTGAAAGTGAGAAAGTTGATGATACTCTCCGTGAACCGGCAATTGAGAAATTAGATCCTGATAAATACCAGGTATTATTGAAAAATCTTGCTAAATCCAATGTTACTGCACGCATTCAACTTTTAATCAAAGATCAGGAAGCATTGTCATCTATGGCGAATAATGTTGATCGTGATGTTCGTAGAGCTGCAGTAAGGAATCTGGATCCTGCCCTATGGCAGGAGTTATTGGCTGATATTGCTGAAAATGATGATTATTATGAGGTCCGATTACAAGCAGTTAAGAAATTAGATCCCGAAAAATGGCAGGATTTATTAGCTGATATTGCGAAAAATGATAATATTGATGAAGTTGTTGAAGTAGCACTTGAGAAATTGAATCCGATAAAATGGCAGAATGTATTGGCTGATATTGCAATAAATAGGAGTAGTAACAAAATTCAAATTATGGCAGTATCAAACCTGACTGATCAAAAATTATTGTCAGTTGTAGCAAAGCAGGGTCGTGCTGCTGCTCAGGAAGCAGCAATAGAAAAACTTGATCCATTAAAATGGCAGGATTTTTTAATGGATATTGCAAAAAACAATATATATTCAGGTTGGGAAGACAACCGGGATGTTGGTAAAGCTGCAATTAATAAATTAGGTTTAAAGAAAAAGCTTGAAGTTTATATGCCAATTTATGTAAGCATTTTTTTTGGGCTTATATTGTTATTAAATATTGTATTATTTTTTCGTATATTATTTAAAAATTAATTGTCCGTCTTATAATCTTAAAATGAACATATTTAGAATGGATTGATGCAGATATTATGAATTCATTTACCAAATACCCTTTGATTCTTTTAATATATATTATTTCTGCCCTTTTTGTTTTGGGATTTATAGTCAATTTTCTATCAAATGATGACACTCATACATTAATGTATATGTTACTATATTTTGATGTGGCTTCCATAACATTACTTATTATGTTACGACAAGATTTATCTGTTTATAAAATTTTCAAAGATTGCGATAAGGTATACATTAATCCACAAGGTATATCTAAATCAGATATTGAAAGTTTATATTCAGTAATACCACTGGAAATGATTGCGAAAAATAAAGAAACAGCTGAAATAGTGATAGAAATTGCTGTTGGTAAAAGGGGATTTACTCACACCGATCGAAAATATTTGGACGCATATAGCTACACAGAAAGCTCTATCACTGAATTTTCTGCATATTTGGATTTTATATACATGAAAACTTCAAAGAGAATAAAAAGAATAAAAATTCGATACTTTGCTGAATGTAGTCCACTTGAGAAGATTAAGTATTTACTCAAAAATTCATTCAAGGCAGAGAAATTCCGTCATTTCTTATTCCCCCCAGATCGTAGAAAACATATGATATGATGCATTAACCTTTATCCAGGTATAATCTACATCAGATACTTTTAGCACAATAATGGTATTGTAATCTCTTTTATCATTCTATATAGATATACAGGTCAGTGATCAGAAATTTTTTGTAAACTCTACCTTTCCCCTCCATTCCGTCGATCCGCACATAATGTAGCCCACCTTCCGCCCAACCACCCCCGGGGTTTGTCCGCTCCCAACCCCCAAAAGCCGTTTTCTATCACTGCCCAAATCCCCACGCAAGTTTTCCGCTGGGTTTTGCGGCCGCGCCTTCCAGTATCGCCTAAATCCCCGAAAAGCAAAACCCAGCTCCAAACATGCCCCCGCCACAAAACCGCTTTTTCCCGCAACCATAGGCCAGTTCATCCGACATTTTTCCCTTGACTCGAATTACTGGCATATATAAATTGAACTTATGGTAATAAAAAGGATTTTGTGGCCCGATGATCGGATTGAACATATTCAAAAGCATGATATCACGATGGATGTCAACGATCTTTTTAAAATGTATCAAAAAAGATCGTCAAAAATGCATCACTTTATGCAATGTTTTCTTGAACGGTCTGGACCTC
>JAFGKZ010000150.1 GCA_016928315.1 Calditrichaceae bacterium | reverse complement strand
TTCTTTAATTTATTCGCTTAAATAAATTCTTAAGCTATCATGTCCTTATATTTTTTTCAAGTCATGTACTCAAAAACCGGAAGAACCGAAATTCAGGTATTTAATACCATTTTAAAGACTCCGGATAATAAGACTATTATTATTCCCAATGGCAGTTTATCCAACGGCGCCATCACTAATTACACTATGGAAGAAAAAAGACGGGTTGATATGATCTTTGGCATTGGTTACAGTGACGACATTAAAAAAACCAAAGAAGTCTTGCAGAATCTTATCAAAGGGGATGAACGCATTCTTACCGATCCGGAACCAATGGTTGTTGTGTCTGAACTGGGCGACAGTTCGGTTAATTTTGCTGTACGGGTCTGGACAAAGACATCCGATTATTGGGGTGTATTTTTTGATATGCAGGAAAAAGTAAAACTTGAATTTGACAGACAAGGCATTTCTATACCCTTTCCGCAAACGGATGTACATCTGTTTCAATCTAAATAATAGCAGATTGCATCATTTTAAATATTAATTAATGAGGAGGTAAATTTTTATGTCAATAGTCAAAGAATTTAAAGAATTCGCCATGAGAGGTAATGTAGTTGATATGGCTGTTGGTATTATCATTGGCGGGGCATTTGGTAAGATCGTTAGTTCATTTGTTCAGGATGTCATCATGCCGCCAATCGGATTACTTTTAGGCGGAGTTGATTTCTCCGATTTAGGGATTACGCTTAAGGAGGCTGTCGGCGAAGCGCCTGCAGTCATACTGAAATATGGCGTATTTATTAATACTATTATAGATTTTATTATCATTGGGTTTGCAATTTTTATAATGATAAAAGCAATGAATAAAATGAAAAGAAAAAAAGAAGTTCCGGCAGTTGAACCGACTACAAAAGAATGTCCGCATTGCTTTACAATGATTTCCATAAAAGCCAAACGCTGTCCGAATTGTACATCACAATTATCTGACTAACATGGACATATGCAATTTTTTTAAAAGAAAGGTTAATATAGAATGCCCAAGATTTGTTTTACCTCTCATTTAAGTAACCGGGAGACGCATGGCATTCAAAGAAGAAGGCAATACAGAAATGAGATTAGTTATAAAACATTCAAACTTAATAATGATATTGTGCTTGTTCATAGCAATGGTATTTTATCTGGACGCCTGTACAGAAATATTCACCTTACTCAATCAGACCAATATCCAGGAACCGGATGTAAAAATATCTAAAATTAAAATGACCGGTCTGTCCTTTGACAAAGTTGATCTGTTATTTAACATTGATATCAATAATCCGAATGCTGTTGGCATCAATCTTTCCGGTTTTGATTATGACCTGCAGATCGAAGATAAATCTTTTTTCAATGGAAGGCAGGATAATGGATTGGCAATAAAAGCATACGGATCCGAACAGATTCGGCTGCCATTAACTATTCAGTTTATGGAATTGTATAGCGCATTTATAGATTTAAAAAATCTTGACAGCGTTAAATATAATTTCAATACAGGATTGTCTTTTAATTTACCCATGCTTGGAGATATTAGAATACCTATCGGCAAAGCAGGTTATATTCCGGCTTTAAAATTACCTTCTGTAAGTTTTCACAATCTAAAACTAGATAAATTAAAATTAACAGGCGCCGATTTAAACCTGCAAATTAAAATTGATAATCCCAATGCATTTACATTTATACTAAAAAATATGGATTATAAATTAAATATCGCTGGCTCGCAATGGATTGATGGTAAAATAAATCAATTAATGAATATATCGGCTAAGCAAGAGACTATCATTAAAATTCCTATATCGTTGAACTTCTTGAGCATGGGACAATCCGTATATAATATTTTGAAAGGAGATCAAAGCATAAAATATAAATTGAATGGCCATGCAGATTTGGGAAGTTCATTGCCTCTTCTGGAAAATATTTCCATACCATTTAATCAGACAGGCATTACAAGCATTTTGAAATAATTTTATCTAAATAAGGAGGATTCATGATTGTTAAAAGAATTACAACTACTTTTTTCACAGTACTTTTATTTTTTACTTTTGTCATAAGTCAGGAGGCTGAAGAAAAAAAACCTGAATATGGCTGGAAAAATGAAGGGGTTGCCGGCTTGAATTTCACGCAGAATAAATTTGATAACTGGACGCAGGGCGGCGAGGATTCCTGGTCGTGGCAGTTGGATATCAATGCAAAATTTGTGAACGATCAGGAAAAATATAATTGGAGTAACTCTATTAAGATATCATACGGTAAAACTAAAGTAGGAGATGCCGGCGCACGCAAAGCAGCCGATGAAATAAAACTCGAAAGCGTTTATTCATATAAATTGGGAATATATGTAAATCCCTATGCTGCGGTCACAGGTTTAACACAGTTTACTGATGGATATGATTATTCCAAAGATCCCAAAGTAAAAGTTTCAGGCTTTATGGATCCCGGTTATTTTACGCAGAGCGCCGGTCTTGGCATTGAACCCAACGCGCACATCAAAACCAGGCTTGGGGCTGCGTTAAAAGAGACGATAACCAGCAGCGACACTGCGGCTATTATCTATGCCGATGGCGAGGATATGCGGGTTGAATACGGCGCAGAATCAGTTACTGATATTAATTATAAGTTTAATGAGATACTTTTGTATACTTCCAAGCTGGAAATGTTTTCCAATCTAAATCGCATTGATGAGATTGATGTAACCTGGGATAATTTAGTCTCTGCAAAATTGACCAAGTATATTACAGCGAGTCTGAATGTTAAAATATTTTATGATAAAGACATATCAGAAAGAAGACAGCTCAAACAAACTTTAGCGGTAGGCTTATCCTACAATTTATTCTAATGATTAAGCCGGGCACGCAGCCTGGCTTTTTTATTTGATTGCAGATTTGCTTAGGATCAATTTGACTTTTTCTATTCGTTTATCGGAAGCTTCTAAAATTTCAATTCTGAATTTATTGAATTCTAAAATTTCTTCAGTTTTTGGAATTTTACCCTGGTTCTCCAAAATATATCCTGCAAGCGTTTCGCTTTCTGTCGGCTCAAAATTAATCCCGATTAAATCCGCTAATTCATCAAGTTCAACTTTTGCATCGATTATCCAGGTAAATTTATTAAGAGCTTTAATTTGAGGTGTTAGCTCACCAATTTGCGTAAACACGCCAAACACCTCTTCAAAAAGATCGTCTGTGGTAATCATACCTGCTGTACCGCCATATTCATCTAAAACAATGGCCGTAGAAATGTTATTATCCTGAAATTCCCGGAGTAATTCAAGACAATTTTTGTTATCCGGCACAAATGGCACCTGCCGTAAGATCGTATCGATATTTTTTTCTTCGTTACCAATCAGATCATACATAAATACAACACCAATAATATTATCCAAATCTTTATCATAAACAGGTATGCGCATTTTTTTATGTTCAAACATTAAATCTTCGAGCTGATTCCAGGATGTATCCTTGGAACAAGCGACAATATCTGTTCGGGGAATCATTGCTTCACGCACTTTGGATTCTGAAAATCCAAGTATTTTCATTATATATTTCTGTTCCTGACCATTTTCTGTTTTGGTTTGGAAACCTGTGCTTAACAATAATTCCATTTCTTCCCGTGAAAAATACGTACTAAAGTTATGTGGTTCTGATTTGAAGATTCTTAATATGGATTCAACAAGATAGTTAATGCCTTCTATGATTGGTTTAAGCAAAATATAAAATATTCTGACTATCAACAGGGTTCGCAAAATAATCCGATCCGCTGCAGACCTAAATAATGTCTTTGGCAGAATTTCACCAATAAACAAAACTACTGTCAGAATTATAATCCAGCTGCTCGATTCATTTAAATATCCAATTAATATTACAGTGGCAAAAGTAGAATATAGAATATTGGCAAAATTATTTCCGACTAAAATTGTAGAGAAAAATTTTTCCGGCGCTTTCACAAATAATGAGGCGTTTTTGGATAAACGAACCTGCCGCTTTTCCCAAACATCCAATCGAAGCCGGTTAAATTTTGTATAGGCCGCTTCTGAACCGGCAAAAAAGAAGGATAGCATTAGGCCGAATATCGCAAGAAAGATTTCAATCATCTTTTATGGATCAATGTTTAATCATCATTTTTTAATTTTTAATACTTTTTCTATGGTAGCAATTAAATTACTGCTGTCAAAAGGTTTAAAAAGAACGGCTGCAAAATTTGACACATCCGTCTCGTCCGGCAGATTCACTGACGTATATGCAGATATTAATATTACTGGTGTTTTGATTTTCTTTGCCTGTATATTTTGTAGTAATTCCAGCCCATCCATTAAGGGCATCTGCATATCTGAGATTATAAGTTCATATTTATTTTTATCCAGCAAATCTAATGCTTTTCTTCCATTGCCGGCAATTTCCAGATTATAATTCTTTTTATTAAGAAACAACGCGACCATTCTCTGCATATTGGGGTCATCATCGACCAGTAATAATCGTACGGATTTATTAATTTTAAATTTGGTTTTGGGCATCATTTAATCCCTTACAGAAATCTTTTAATACAACAAAAAACCTTGATATCGGAAATCCTACTACATTAAAATAACAACCTTCGATGTTATCCACCAAAACTGAACCTTTTCCCTGAATCGCATAGGCGCCCGCCTTATCCATCGGTTCACCGATTTCTACATAAGCTGAAATTTCATCAGAATTCAACGACCTGAATTTAACCTTTGTTTTTATAGTTTCAAAGTAACTTTTATTGTGTTCTTTACAAATCAATCCAAATGCCGTCATTACTTCATGAGTCCGGCCGCTTAGTTTTTTCAGCATTTCACAGGCATCGTTTTCATCGACTGGCTTTCCCATAATATGATGATCCAGCACAACGATGGTATCAGCAGAGATAACCACAGCATCTTTATTTGATTCCGCCACTGCTTCGCCTTTTTTACGAGCATTATTTATAAGACCATTGTTTAGATTATCCGGCCTGATCTCATCTTCTTCCACATGACTAACCATTACTTTAAATTTCAGCCCTATATTATTTAGCAACTCGGATCGTCTTGGGGAAGCTGAGGCTAAGATAAAATCCAGTTCATTATAATTTTCAATTAAAAAATCCAGCATCGCGTACTCCCACATAAATAGAGAATAATCCAACTAACATATCCAGCTTAAGTAGATGGCTGATCCTGCCCAGACTTGAACGATCATTATGCCGCCAAAGCGCCATACAAATTGCAGCCAGCACAAGATCCACGCCCAGCAAAACAATCCACAAATAATATCGATTATAAACGCCTATGAAATAAGGAATCAAAGTCAATGCAATTAATATGGCAAAAGTAGTATTAATTAATGCGATTGATTTCTGTTTGCCGTATCTGCCGGCAAAGGTAATTGCATTATGCGCCAAATCCCCTTCGATGTCCTGCAGGTCCTTAACTACTTCCCTGCCAAAATGAAAAAACAAGGCAAATACAGCGGGTATGATGCCATCCATCCAGGAACTTACGGCCTGCGCGCCATAAAGAAAGGCGGTTGCCGCGGCAATACTTACGACCAGGTTGCCCCAAATAATTGTTCGTTTAAGATAAACACTGTACAAAACAAGAAGTAATGCAATTACAATCGCAATTACCAGCATAATAAAATCACCTAATGCCGCAAAAACGAACCCTGTCGTATAAGCGATTCCAAAATATATCCATGCTGTTCGAATAGAAATTTTACCGGCAGCCAGTATCCGGCTGGGTTTATTAATCTTATCGATCTCAACATCAAAAATATCATTAATGATATTGGCGCCGGCAGCGATAAAGGCAGCGGTAATTGTCGCATAAATCAATAATGATGTAAATGTAAATTTTCCGGTTATAATAGCTGCAATCAGCACAGAGGCAATGGTAATTACCACGTTTAAAGGACGACTGAGTTTATAAAAATACAAAATATGCTTCATTAAAGAGACTGATTTAGTCATTATAAAATTTTATGATTGAAGGATTAGTCAATATTTTTCTTTAGTTCAGCCAGCTTAACGGCCAGTGCGGATAGTTTTTGTTTTCCTTCAGTGAGAGTTTTTTCATTTTCCAGTTCATGCCGGATAAGTTGAATAACTGTTTCCAAATCCTGTGCCGCATAGTACTTAGCTGGTTCGGTTTCCATTTTTCTTTTTTTGATAATCTTTTTATCTATCAGTGTTTGTAAATCGTTTTCAAGAATTTCCATACTGCGGGATTGGTTTATCTCTTTTAAGCGGTATAATTCCTTAGTCGTTTGTGGTGATTTCTGCAGCAGTGAAAACAAAATAATTTCAAGAGAATCATCAATTATATAATCGGCAGCCTTAATTTCAATTTTAAATTGAATATCGGTATAGTGTAATGCAAGCTTTGCGGCAATAAAAACTACTGCCGGTAAAGGTACAAAACTATCCGGAGGCAATCGATCCATCATCTGGGCCAATCGATCACTAACGATCCTTGGCGTATAATACGAGGTGCTGCGATAATCCATCTCCCAGAAATTTTTCGGCATTACATTTTTTGGATCATAATATTTCAAAGTTTGATTGGCTTCCGGTACAACGAGTTGTAATGTCTGTGAAATATTAGAAGGGTCGAATTGATTAAGCTCTGGTAGAATCTTCGGCTGCCAAAGAAAGGATTTAACCGAATCACGCGACTGAACCGCGAGCGAATCCTGGTTTTGCACGGATGATATTACAGGATGATATAGCAGACATATATTCAAAACGAGTAAACCCAGGCAGGTAAGTTTAGTTTTTTTGGGGGTATCCGGTTCAGATTTTAACATGATTTATTTATAAAAACATCTGAAAAAATTAAATATCTAATTTTTGTTTTAGAATCTGGTTAACCATGCCGGGATTGGCTTTTCCTCCCGAAGCCTTCATCACCTGTCCCACTAAGAATCCGATTACCTTAGTTTTACCGGCTTTATAAGAAGCCACTTCATCGGGACTGTTATTAAGCACATTATCAATAATCGATTCCAATTCCGAAGCATCTGATACCTGTTTCAATCCTAATTCATCAATTATAACGGTTATCGGCCTGTCATCCTGGACAGCTTCAGCAAATACTTTTTTAGCGGCGCTGCTGCTGATGATATTTTTTTGAATAGCGATGAGAAGGTCAATCAACCGATCCGGCGTAACCCGTAACCGATCAATTTCGATTTTTTCTTCGTTAAGTACGCGGGAAATTTCTCCAATTATCCAGTTGCTGATCAATTTATAATCAGAAAACTTTGCCGCAGCCTGTTCAAAATAATCAGCAGTTTCCCGGGCGGAACAAATAATCTGCGCATCATATTCAGAAAGATTATATTCTTTTATAAACCGAGCCGTTTTAACATCCGGCAATTCCGGCATTGATGCCTTTATTTCATCCAGCCACTCCTTTGATATCAATACGGGCACCAGATCCGGTTCAGGAAAATAACGGTAATCATGCGACTCTTCCTTGCCGCGCATGGACCGGGCTTCATTATGATCAGGATCCCATAATAGAGTCTCCTGATCTACCTGTCCGCCAGATTCAAGAATCTCAGTTTGGCGGGCAATTTCATAATTCAACGCATTTTCCACATGGCGGAAAGAGTTCATATTTTTTAGTTCCGTACGCGTTCCCAGTTTAGTTTGTCCTTTCGGACGCAGGCTTATGTTAGCATCGCAGCGCAGACTACCCTCCTCCATATTACCATCGCAGACACCGAGGTAGCAAACCAGCTGTCGTAATTTAACCAGGTAATTATAAGCTTCTTTAGCCGATCTCAAATCCGGGGCTGAAACAATTTCTGCCAGGGGCGTTCCGCAGCGGTTCAAATCGATCATGGTTTCCTCGCTGAAAACATAATCTTCTTCATGTACCGATTTTCCGGCATCTTCCTCCATGTGAATGCGGATGATATTTATTTTTTTAGGACCGCTATCGGATTCAATTTCTAAATAACCATGCTCGCAAATCGGTTTATCAAATTGCGACGTCTGGAATCCCTTAGGTAAATCAGGATAAAAATAATTTTTGCGGGCAAATATATTAGGCGATCCGATTTTTGAATTGGTGGCAATGCCCAGCTTGAGGGCAGCTTCAACCACTTCTTTATTTAAAACCGGCAAGACACCGGGCATACCAAGACAAATCGGGCAGGTTTGCGAATTGGGTTCAGCGCCAAATCTGGTACTGCAGCCGCAAAATATTTTTGTTTTTGTTGAGAGTTGCGCGTGTACTTCCAAACCGATAACAACTTCATATTCCATAATCAGTAGAACCTTATATTTCTATTTGGGAATCAGGAACAATTCTTTTCAATAAAATTTCCGACTCGTAATATTTTTGCTTCCTGAAAGGTATCGCCTAATAGCTGCATCCCGAATGGCAGTCCGTTTTTATCTTTACCTGCGGGAATATTCAGACCACAGATACCGGCCAGGTTAGCGGTAACCGTGTAAACGTCAGAAAGATACATAGTTAAAGGATCATCCACTTTTTCACCGATACCGAATGCTGTGGTTGGCGTGGTTGGCGTGATGATCGCATCCACCATTTTGAATGCTTCATCAATTTCATTTTTTATCAACCGCCGGACTTTCTGCGCCTTATTATAAAACGCATCATAATAACCCGATGAAAGCACGTAAGTTCCAAGAATTATCCGCCGCTGAACTTCCTTGCCAAATCCGGAAGAACGTGTTAGGCCGTACATGGCGATCAGATCTTCATCATTGCCTTCACGCAGGCCGTATCGAACGCCGTCATAACGAGCCAGGTTGGAAGAAGCCTCTGCAGTAGCAATGATATAATAAGTGGCTATACCGTAATCCGTCATTGGAAAATGTATTTTTTTGATTGAAGCGCCGGCAGCGCGCAATTGTTCAATAATTGAATAAATTTGATCTTTTATTTGCGTATCGAGTCCTTCACTGAAATACTCTTCCGGAATACCAATAGTAAAATCAGAAACATCTTCTTTAAGCAAACTGCAATAATCCGGGACAGGCAGATTAACAGATGTTGAATCATAGTGATCATGGCCGGCTATTTGAGAAAGCAGGTATGCGGTATCTTCAACGGTAGATGAAAACGGACCAATCTGATCCAGAGAAGAAGCGTAGGCAATTAAACCATAGCGTGAAACGCGGCCGTATGAAGGCTTTAATCCAACCACACCGCAAAATGACGCCGGCTGGCGAATGGATCCGCCCGTATCACTTCCCAAAGCAACATCGGCTATGCCGGTAGCTACCGCAACCGCGGAACCGCCGGATGAACCGCCGGATACTCTTGTTTTATCATGCGGATTTTTAACCGGCCCCCAGTATGAATTTTCATTGGATGATCCCATGGCAAATTCATCCTGGTTCGTTTTGCCTATAATAACAGCATCCGCTGTTTCAAGTTTATTAATAACGGCTGCTGAATAAGGCGATCTGAAATTTTCCAAAATTTTACTGCCGCAGGTGGAAAACTCACCCCGAATATTGATATTATCTTTAATGGCAATGATCGTGCCTGCCAAAGGACCAGCGGGTTTTCCAGCCCTTATACGTGATTGGACGTCTTCCGCTTTTTGCCTGGCCTGATCCGGACGCAGCCGTACAAATGCATTCAAATCTGATAAATCGTCAGCAAGTTTTAGCCGGTTATCAACTTCATCACAAAGGTCAAATTTTTGCTGCCTTAGCGCTTCCGCTTTTTCTTTAAGTGTCATTAATTATTCCGTGTTTGACTTATCCTTAACTTCATCTGAATTATTAGTTTCTTCCGTATTTTTATCTGGTTTCGAAGATGAAAGCGGTTTATTTAAATCCAATTCATCCTGAATTTCATTGCTGGCTTTTTTAAATTCGCGAATACCTTTGCCCAATCCCTGGGCTAATTCGGGCAATTTTTTTGCTCCGAAAACTAAGAGAATAATAAATAAAATAACCAGTAACTCGGTTGTGCCAATGCCAAACATAAATCACCTCTTATATTTATTCGACCCAGCGTAAAACATAGGCCGCTATTAAAATTCCTATTATACCCATTACATTTACCTTAATACTAAAGCCCAGTGTAAATGTCAAAATAATAATATTTAATGTGCCCGGCCCCAGCGAAGCGCTTGCCGATTTAATAAAAAACTGTTTAACCACACCATTAGGCAATACATATGCAATTATCTCACCCAAAGCCGAACCAATTAAAGCGCCGATAAAAAGCACAATCAATATAAATCCTAAACTCTTTTTCTTCATTAAAGTTCTCCAAGTTAGTCTGAAAACCTGAGAAATGATTCATGAAAATTGATTAACAATTCAAAAGGTCTATTCTTCTTTTTTTGTCTTTCGATTTTCATTGCTGCTTTTTCCGAATAGGTAACCAAATACGCCGCTCAGCATATATATCACACAATAGGGAAAAAACAGCGCCTGTGGAAAAAAGAATAAACTGGTAACCGCGACGATAAGCAGGATAAGTAAAACCTTCTGTTTGGTATCTCCCTTAAATGTTAGATTGGGCAATACATTATAGTTAAGTGTACTTATCATCAAAGTTGATGTTACAAAAGTTAAAAGAAGGAGAATTTTAGGAAATACGTTGCCCGGAAAATATTTACTGATAAAAATAATATAAGTAGCCAACAATATGGCTGCCGCCGGGGAAGGTAAACCACTAAATGCGCTTTTATTTAAACCGGTCAATTGGATATTAAAACGGGCCAGCCGGATGCTCCCAAACAGCAGCGGGAAAAAACTGATAAATATACCAACCGTTTTCCAGGCTGAAAAATAAAACGCATAGATCAAAATGGAAGGCGCCAATCCGAATGAGACCACATCTGCAAGCGAATCGTATTCAACGCCGAACCTACTGGATGTTTTCGTAAAACGAGCCACTTTGCCATCCATCGCATCTAAAAAAGCAGCGAGAACAATAAGCCAGCTGGCCAGCGCTAAATCCCTGTTACTAATCACTACAATCACCGAAAGAAACCCTGAGAACATATTTCCAACAGTAAAAAAATTGGGAACGATGGATCTGGAAATTTTAATCACGAATTAAACTCCGCTAAAATAGTAATCCCGCTTCTTACTTTTTGTTTTAACTGAACATTTATTTTTGCATCAATCGGAACAAACACATCCAATCTGGAACCGTACCGGATTAAACCGAACCGTTCGCCAGCCTGAACAATATCGCCTATTTTTAAATGATATACAATTCTTCGGGCAAGTATCCCGGCAACCTGTTTAAAATATACCCTGCCTTTGACGCCTTTAATACCGATCATAGACTGTTCATTCATATCGGTTGCTTTATCATCGAAGGCGGCCAGATATTGACCCTTTTTATAATCGAGATATTCTATTTCGCCGCTGATTGGTATCCTGTTTACATGAACGTTAAACACAGACATAAACACGCTGATAAGCTGAGCCTTGCCTTTAAAATAAACCGGCTCATCCACTTCGGCAATTTTAATAACCGTGCCATCGGCTGGCGAAATTATAAAGGAATCCCCTTTGGGTGTCTGTCTTTCCGGATCGCGCAGAAAAAAGAAATTATACACAAATAAAAATCCTGAACAGTATGCCAGAATAGTAAACAGAATAAAATCAAAGCGGAAAGCAAGAATAAGCAGAACTGTAAACACTAAACCGGTATAGATAATAAATTTATAACCATCTTTTGCAATCATTCTGATACCTTAATTTCCGGTTAAACGATCACATATTTCCCGGTACGATTTTTCAGCTTTGTTATTTTCCAGATTGAAATAAGCATCATCCAGGTTTCCATTGGAAATGTCCCAAAGGCGGCAGGTGTCCGGCGTAATTTCATCGGCCAAATATATATTATTTTTATACCGGCCAAATTCCAGTTTGTAATCGATAAGTTTAATTTTCCTTCTTTCTAAAAACGACTTCAAAACGGCATTAATTTTTGATGTTAACCGTGAAATAAATTTCATTTCTTCCGGATTGGCAAATTCAAACGCATACGCATGAGATTCCAATATCATCGGATCGTTTAATTTCGCATCTTTTAAATAAAACTCTATTACCGGATATTTTAAAATGGAACCCTTTTCAATTTTAAAACGATCGCACAGCGTTCCGGCAGAAACATTTCTAATAAGCACATAAATAGGTATCATTTTTAGTTTTCTGACCAGCATCTGTTTGTCATTAATTATACGCTTATAATGCGTTGGAATATTATATCCCTGCAAAAATTCAAACAGAATA
>JAFGKZ010000149.1 GCA_016928315.1 Calditrichaceae bacterium | reverse complement strand
TCAGTAATGTCTGTCACAGGTAAATTTTCAATCTCATCGTCGGATACAGAGATGAGTGAACCGGTCATATCCTTCTGTATGAGAGTTCGCTCGGCTTCAATGGTTATAACTTCCTCGCTGGTTAGAATCGTCTCATTCAATTCCGCTTTCACAAAGGTTGTCAAATCACTCTGTACCCGGATTTTTTCTATAATTATGGGTTTATATCCCATCATAGTAATCTTGAGCGTATAGATCCCTGGCGGAATATTCAGTATTGAAAAATTCCCATCCAGACCGGCAGCCGCACCCAACTTGGTATCTTCAATTTGTACATTGGCTCCAACGAGTGCGTTGTCACTGGCTGCATCTTTGACAATTCCAGCTATTTTTCCGGTCGTTCCAGCTATCAGTATTGACTGAAAGATTAAACAATATCCAGCCAGAACAAGTATCGGAAACAATGGGATCGATTTTATTCTTAGCATATTTTTCTCCCTATGATAAAATGAGTTTTAGACAATATAATTGTCGGGTATACTATCTCCAAATATATTCGTTTATGTAATACATAAAATAGGGGGTATTTTCAATTCCTCTCTCTC
The DNA here is from genome assembly GCA_016928315.1 of Calditrichaceae bacterium. Taxonomy (GTDB): domain Bacteria; phylum Calditrichota; class Calditrichia; order Calditrichales; family Calditrichaceae; genus JAFGKZ01. The sequence goes on along the minus strand of JAFGKZ010000149.1, from coordinate 4,582 downwards.
CTGTAATAATATGTCCTTATTTGAGTAATAAAAGCTTCTTTGTATCCTGATAAGTTTCAGTTTTAAGTCGATAGAAATAAACTCCATTAGCAAAATTGGAAGCATTGAATTGCACAGAATGGCTCCCGGTATCCTGTTTTTCGTTGATCAGTGTTTTAACTTCCTTTCCAAGAATATCGTATACTTTCAAAGTTACAAAAGCATTTGCCGGTAATTGATAGCTGATGAGTGTAGATGGATTAAAAGGATTTGGGTAGTTTTGATACAATTTAAATAATTGTGGCTGATTCATGCCTTGTTTTATACCTGTAGCGCCTTCTTTTCTGAGCAGACGGATATAAAAGACGCCGCCTGCATAGCCGTTTGAAGGCGCTTGAAATTTCGCGCTAATTGTATCCTTGCCTTCAATTGTAGAGTTAGGAATTCGATACTCTGTATTCTTAAAATCCATAACATTCCATACTCCGGATATATTTACTGTTCTTAATTTTGCATCATCGATGAGAATATCAAATGTTCTGTTACCAGATTCGTTTCCCCAATAACGCACCATTAAATATAAATTGGTTTCACTATTGGTTTTCAGGTTATAACTAAAGTAGCCTCCATCCCGGGCGTCCCGCCAAATTTCGCCCATATGAGTGCCGGTATTAGAATTTGAATCCTGCATCGCATGTGCGAGTTCAGATTGTTGCTCACCCGTCGCTACAAAATCAATTGTACGATCGCTCAAATCATCAATTTCAGCGAGAGAATCGAGATATGCCTGATATTGAGAATTTGTTAACGTGTGCCAGTAAATCATGTACCTGGAATCATGGATGTTGTAAAAAGGTTCAAACACGAGATTATTTTGAGAATTAACAATATTGAGTTCAGGGGCGGTAAAGGTCATTCGTTTATCTTCCACGGGTACTAACTTAGCTGGAATTTTGGAACGGTCATCTTCAACAATAATTGGCGCTTTATCGACAGGATATATCGGTCCATTGGGATGTTGCCCCGCAGGGCCATCATCAGCTATCAAGCCTGTTAAATATTCTGTACCTGTTTTTGCCCCAAGCATGATTGGTCCATGCATAAATGCAACATACTCCGGTACATTGATTAATTCCTCAATAGAATTGTGCATAGGCAGCAGAATCTCTATCTCATCGCCGGCTGTCCATGACCTGTCAATGGGAATGTAACAAGATGGCTCTGCTGAATAGGGCAACGTATCGCCATTGACAATCACCTTCAATGCTTCAGCGGCAACCCATGATGGATAGCGAATCATCAATTGGAATTGGGCTGAACCTTCGGTGACAGTCAATTTGGTTCGTTCTTCAAACGGAAAATTGGTTTCCTGTTTAATTTTAATTCCTTTAGCCTTCCAATCTAATTCGGATGCAATAAAGAGATTTAAAAACAGAGAATCATTTTGATGTGTATAAATGAACTGGTTATATTTTCCATGGTTCTCCATACCGGTGCCCACGCAACACCACATGGACAGATTCGGAGCAGAATAAACCCGATAATGACGGGGACGCGCAGGCGTATGATAGACATAACCGCCATGCTCTGGATGCTGCGTGGATAGAATATGGTTGTATAACGCCCGTTCATAAAAATCGGCATATTGCGCCAATGGATTTGCCCTGAATAAAACCTCGGTTAATCTCAGCATATTATATGTGTTGCAGGTTTCAGGTCCATCAATCTCATTTATATAATCGTCGCATGCTGAAGCGCTTGGAAAGTGTTCTTTTCTGCTGTTTCCACCAAATGCCAGACTGCGATTGAGTGCAACTGTTTCCCAGAAAAAACTGGCGGCATTTAAATAGGTATCATCATCGCAAAGCTCTGCTATTCGTTGAAAGCCAACAGCTTTAGGAATCTGGGTATTTGCGTGTTTATTATCAAGATTATCATTGCCCGCTGCCATTGGATCAAGTATATCCTTATGGGAAAACCGTTTAGCAGCAGTTAAATACTTATCATCTCCAGTCATTTGATAAGCGTCGGCAAAAATTTCATTCATTCCTCCATGCTCTGTGCCGAGCATGCTTTCCATCTGGTCGTCTGTCAGACCAGAAGTTATGTCTATCCCCCAATCACAGAATTTTAAAAAGATAGTTTTGGCTTCTTCATTACCGCCATACATCCAGGCGTCCCTTAATCCGGCATACATTTTATGAAGATTATACCACGGCGCCCAGTGTGATCGATATGAAGAAAAATCACCGGTTTTAAGCTTGGACCATACATCACTGCTATTGGGAACTCCGCCAACATAATTAATTCCCCAATCCGAATTATTGGCACTATTGGCGTCCTGACAAGCCTTAAGCTCCGATATCATGTATTTCATGCGGTCCTTGCATTCTGAATTACCCGTGGCAGCGTAATTCATCGCCATCGCTGATAAATAATGTCCGCCAATATGCCCATCCAGACCAATGCTTTCCCAGTTCGGATAATTGCTGGCTTTCGGTGTTAATCCAGCAATTTTGAGATACGGAGCCAAACAACGATCTGCATCATGTTGCAGAAGGTATTGGATATTCAGATCGCGGGCGTTTTTAAACGGCCCATCCAGTAATGTAACATCACTTAGGGGAAATTCATTTGAATAGAGTTTGTCTTGCGCATGAGAATTACTGAATAGCAGGAGTGCGCAAAACGCAAATGTAAAGAAAAATGTCTTCATGTCAAATCCTTTCAAATTTCAATTTTTCACATTTATTATTCGACGTACAGATTTTAATTTAATAATTACTGTATCTTCCACTATTATGTTGGCTATAAATTCACCAACGATCTTGTCATCGTAATAAACTGATATGGCTGATTGTTCTTCAAATTATAATCCAGCCTTATTAAGCTCAATTAACATACATTTTTCATACACAGATTCCAGGAATCCATAATCCATTTTGTTATATATTCGGTAGGCACATCCTATAATTTTTTTAACGCTTTTCCCCTTTACTCAGCCGAATTCCAAGAAATTATTCAACATAAAAGGATACCTAACTTTTATAGTTACTATTCATTTTAACCGCGGGTAAAAAACGAATAATAAGCGTACATTTTATTGAAAACCTTATTTTTGATTTTTTAACCTTAATAGTAATTAAATTTACCCAATACCATAACCTTATTACCTTATAAACTCCAAATTGATAAATAAGGTAATAAGGTGCTGGCAAGTAGGCGATAATATTGCTATTAAGGTTTAAAAGAATAAAATAATGTTAAAAAATTATTTATAAAAGTCTGTAGTCAATTAATATCGTGAAAATTATTCAATTTAAACAACAATTCAGCAAATGGTAGCTGTGTTAAAGGTAAAAGAGCTATTTTTTTTGTTAATTCTTCATATTGCATTTTAACCTCCTTCAGGCTGTGATATATTATTTTTGATAAACTCGATATTATTTATCCAGTTTTATCCTGTTATCCTGTCTAATAATTCTTTTTAGATTAACAAGATTATTATAACATTATTAATGAAGTTTATACATTTCAGACCATTAAATTCTCCTATGGTCATTTGATACTATTTTAGCAGTAAAAGTTTCCTGGTATCACAGTACGTTCCAGCCTCAATTTTATAAAAATAAACTCCATTCGGCAAGCTGGAAGCATCAAATTGTACAGAATGATTTCCTGCGTGCTGACGCTCGTTCACCAGCATTTTGACTTCCTTTCCGAGCACGTCATATACTTTTAGCGTTACAAAATCGCTTGACGGTAGTTGATAGCTGATGAGCGTGGATGGATTAAAGGGATTCGGATAATTTTGATATAATGCAAAAGAATGCGCCAATTCAGAGTTGGCTTTATCCTCAACTGAGACGTAATTATTTCCGCCTTCAATCATAACCATTTGGACCGATCTGCCCGGAGAAACAATTTTAATTTCATTTTCGATGGGGTACGAATCGGCTGGAAGATCAGATAATCCATCAATCGGTCCCCAATGGTTCGCGCTTGGGCCATATCCATTTATATAAACATTTTGCGAAAAGTCACCGTTGTCAGTTCCGCCTATAAAGGAGTAGATGTAATAATTTTGACCAACACCGATTGATTTCATATCCACGCTGATTACTTGTTCTGCATCACCTTTATTAACAATAATCACTCCGATTTCCCCTGATGAATATACCGATGCATACGAAAGTATATCGCGATCTGTTGAGGCAGTGGAAATTGCATGATCACCATAAAATTTCGGCAGAAAATGCAGATAGTAAAAATCCGGATGAGGATGGTATAGATAATTGGTATTCGACCCATCATAAAACATGCCGCCTTCTCCCGTAATGAGCAGCCAGCGTGCACCCAATCCGAAATTGTTTTTTATCATCTCACAGATTAGCACAGTAGCCTGCATGCCGTTTACGTAAGAGGTTGCTCTGTCCACAGAGCCACTGCCAATATTATATTCCGTTATCGCAACCGGTTTTGGAGAGGCATTTTTATTGATGATATCCTGTCTGATGAAATCTATGTTTCTTTTGGGTTCGGTTAATGCAATATTCAGAATACCCTTAACAACCGTTGAAGTACCAAAATAATTATGCATCAC
>JAFGKZ010000148.1 GCA_016928315.1 Calditrichaceae bacterium | reverse complement strand
CTGCTCGCGCATATCCTGCATAAGCTGTGGTCCCTGTATTCCGCTGGGAAAACCAGGAAAATTTTCAACTTCTGTTGTAATGGTCAATTGCCCGCCGGGTTGGTTGCCTTCCAGAATTAAGGGGTATAAATCCGCACGTGCAGCATAAATCGCCGCGGTCAATCCGGCCGGTCCCGATCCGATAATTATTACTTTATAGTGTTTTGTTTCTGACATGACTCGCTCCTTGTGTACTCATTTTTATCTTAAAACCGATGCTGTAAATTTAATATTGGTTTATTCATATGCAATTATCATTTTCATTTTTACTGAATTATTTGATGCGAAATGGCCGTGGGAGTTACATGTAAATTCAATTTGGATTTTTAGACTAAAATATGACAATATTTATATTACAAACCCACCCTAACCCCTGGCAGGGTATTGCAGTATAGTAAAATATTGGGCTAAAGCCCAAATGTATTTGTGAAATTTCCTTTCCCCGCGCTAAAGCACGGGGCTATTACATTTTCATAATCCATTGTATTCTATGTAAATAACCCCCGACTTTCAAGTCGGGGAAATTAAAGAGTCTTTTCTCTTTCTCTGGCGCTTTAGCGCCAAAATAAAGAATCTGCAACACCCACCTCGTTTGGAGGGGAATAAGATTTCCATTCTTGGGAGGAGATTAAGGGGCGGGTTATTTTATCGCAAAAATAAAATTCAATTTCCTCTTGCATACTATCTTTTTATGATTTAGCTTAGCACAGTTCTTTCAAAGAAATTTTTAATTAAAATTTCAGTAACGGGAAGTTCGGTGAAAGTCCGACACTGCCCCGCAACTGTAAAGGCTGACGAAATCCGGAATGATGCCACTGTGCGCCAAAAGGCAAATGGGAAGGCCCGGAAAGTAGGATGAAGCTTAAGTCAGGAGACCGGCTGAAATATGTATCCATTAACCAAATGTTCTCGAGGGAAGAATAGGATGACGAACTTATCTTTGAGCCGCATCTTCAATTCATACCTTTTATTTTTTAGCAAGTGGAATAGTCCTTTCCGGGAACATTGGTTTGGAATTATAATGTTCACCTAATTTAAAGGATTACTCAGATGAAGTTTTTTTCCAAAACGATTTTCACATTAATTTATTTGTCTTTTCTGGTTTCGCATCTTCATTCACAGACTGGTGATACTCTTACCGTTTATCAATCGGAAGAAATTGTCGTTACGGCAACAAGAAGTGATCAAAAAGTTTCGGATGTTACAAGAAGTTTGTCGGTAATTACGAAAGACCAAATCGATAATTCGGTTTATTTGTCCCCGGCAGATGTCCTTTCTCAGCAGGAGGGGATGAGTTTTATTGGGATTGGTCAAACACCCGGATCGGCTCAATCTGTTTTTACAAGAGGCGTTAACTCCAATAGTACTGCCGTATTAATTGACGGTATGCGTATTAGTGATCCATCCTCAATAGAAGATGGCGTTAATCTCTCTGAACTTTCATTAACAGACATAAATCAAATAGAAGTTGTTCGCGGCGCGCATTCTACTATGTATGGATCATCAGCTATTGGCGGCGTAATAAATTTTATCTCGGAAAAAAATCACAAAGCGGGTTTTAATGCGGAATTTTCAAATCAGGTTGGAACTTTTGGATCAGGCACCAGCCTGTTTAGCCAGGACTTATTTTTGAACTACACATTTATGAATGGCTTCTACTTTAATGGAGAAATATTAAACTCAAAAGTGAACGGACTTAATGCGACTGTTGACAATACTCCTGACAGCCTCAAATTTCGGAAACCGGATAGGGATGATTTCAGCAAACTGGAAGGTATGGTGAAAGCGGGTTTTATTAATAACGATTTGGATCTGTTCTTCTCATACCGAAATATGAACCAAAAAGCGGATATAGATGACGGAGCTTTTGATGACGATGACAATGCCTGGTTGAAATATGACCGGGATATTTTTACATATAATAGCAGCTTTAGAATAAACAATGCTATTCAGTTAAAATTCAATATTGGCTATTCCAAGGTTAAAAGAAGGGCTGAAAATGATTCTTCTCTGGTTGATAATCTTGGTAATTATGACCGAACTTTCACAAGTGATGTTTTTAAAGGTACAACACTTAACCCTAACATTGTACTTAGTTACAACTTAAATTATCTTGATATTCAGCTTGGGGCCGAGCTTTACAGGGAAACTATGACCTCAGATAACTACATTTATTCCAACAGTATATGGGGATTGTATGAAGCCAGAACCAGCCTTGATTCTCTGGATTTGCACACAAATTCTAAAAGTAGTTTTCTTCATTTTGATTTAAACGGCGGTTTAATTGGTAAGCGTTACAAATCTTTAAACCTGGCTATAGGCGGACGCTATATTAATCATTCAGCCTATGGCGATGTTTTTACTTATGACATCAATCCTTCCTATAAGTTAGGAAAAAATCTTTTTTATGGATCAGTTTCTACCGGGTATAATGCGCCGTCTTTATACAGGTTGTACGCGCCCAATTCTAACTTTATTTCAGGAATTACCCGTGGCAATCCTAACCTGAAACCTGAAAAATCCAATTCATTTGAAATTGGATACCGCTATACTTTGAACCGGGACAACAGTTTTTTCATCTCTGTGTTTGAGAATAAGATATCAAATATTCATGAATATGTTTATCTGTGGAATAGCAATACACCGATTGATTCGCTAAGTTTTCTTGATGACCGGGGTGATACATACATAAATGCCGGTACAATGATTATAAAAGGTTTTGAAGTTGGATTCAGCATGAAAATTTTGGAAACCCTGTTACTTAGGGGAAACGCGAGTTGGAATGATGGCCGGCAGGAATATTCGATCAATGATATAGATGCAAAACATACACAGGGTAATCATGTGCAGGTGTATAACAATGGCAGATTTGTTACGGGCAATTATACTATAAAGGGGCTTAACCGGCGTTTTAATACAATGAACATTTCACTGGTTTACAGTCCGTTTAATAATTTTTCCGTGACCGAGTTGCTGCATTATGCCGGTAAACGGGATGACATTTATTATAACACGGCTATTGAACCTTATGGTGCGCTTGACAGGGTCCCGTTAGGGGACTATGTTCTTATAGATCTCAGTGCCATGTACCAGGTAATTGATCCTTTAAAAATTACTATCCGTGTGGAAAATCTCATGAATAAGAAATATTCTGAAATTCGCGGATATAATACAAAAGGCCGTAGTTTCTATCTTGGATTGCGATATGTGCTTTAAAATAAATCCAGGCTGTGAAAAGTTTACGGCTACTATTTTAATGTTGGTTGTATTTATCGCTCTGACAGCTTGTTCGCAGAAAAAACAAACGGGAGATGCTGAACGGCGCGTCATTTCCCTGGCGCCCAATATTACAGAAATAATATATGCCCTCGGTCAGCAATCAAAACTGGCTGCCGTCACGGATTATTGCAATTATCCGCCGGAGGCCAAGTCAAAGGGAACCGTCGGCGCTTTGCTCAATCCCAATCTGGAAAAAATAATTTCGCTCAAACCGGATTTACTGATTGGCACTCCGGCGCATCGGGAACTTGCAGATAAACTGGAGTTGAAGAATCTTAAAACGATTTTATTGCCAAATGATACTATCGATGAAATATTTGAGAGCATTGATTCAATTGGAGTTCTGTTGGATTGCAGAAATATGGCAGCGCAATTAGTGCAATCCATCCAAGATTCCATCGAAAGTTATCGAATTAATCGTTCATTATTCTTGAATCAATATCCAAAAGCAATGCTTGTGTTGGGTCGTGAGCCTGCTACGACAAGAAATATCGGTGTCATCGGTTCCCATAATTATATGGACTCACTGTGGTCACTCACCGGCGGCATTAATTTGTTTAGTGATCTTAATACAAAATTTGCCCAGGTCAGCCGGGAAAATATTATTGATCGCAATCCGGATCTGATTATTGAGTTTAAAATTGATTCGGCTTGGAATGAGGATAAAAATCAATCAAACCAAAAAGAATGGAATGAGCTTAATCTGATTAACGCTGTTGGTCATAAGCAAATTTATGTGATTCCTGATGAGTCCGCATTTATACCTGGTCCAAGAATTTATTTACTGGCTAAAAGCTATTCAAAAATTTATAACAAATATTTGGGAAGTATAAAGTAGCACGTTTTTTCGGAATTATGATATAATGAAGGACGTTTAATTAAAAGATACAAATTGGCGAAACAGTTATAGGATAAAATGTAAAATTTTGCAATTAAATACAGAAAAATGTTATAAAAAATGTGATTATATTACTAACAAAATTTAAAAAACATTCATCTAAATGTTGTGAAAAATAAAACTTAAAAATACCCTTAAGAAACAGGTAAAAAACATGAATTTAGGTTTGCATCGAGTGAAAAATTGTTTAAATTAAAAAGCATCAAAAGTCGATTTCAAAGTATAAAAAAAGAAATCCATCCCAATTAAAAATATAAGGTTACGGGTTATTAAAAAATAATGACGATCAAGCTCAGTTTATGTCTTTTAAATCTTTACAGGTTTCCTGCTTCAAAGGGAATTCGTATTAATATCCAGGGAAAAAAATTATGTTTTTAGATATTTTCAAACATAAGGGAAAATTTGTCGATTTATGCGGGAAAAAGAATCTGAAAAATTATCAGAATCTATACCTGATATTAAAGAAGAAGCAAAATAATGCTGAGGTGCCCGTCCACCCCGAAAATAATTATTTGGGGGATAACGATCTTGCCAGAAACATTTATGAAAAGAAGTATTTTGTTAAAGATTTAAATAACCAATTAATTGAAAAGAACCCGGAAGATTTATTTGTTCGGGTTTCGTCGTTTATTGCTTCTATTGAACCGGATCCGGCCAGGGCCGAAGAATGCGCCGTTCAGTTTTATAAATATTTGTATGAGGGTTATTTTGTGCCCGGCGGACGCGTTTTAGCCGGCGCCGGCGATCTGTATCGTTTGAAAACGCTGAGTAATTGTTTTGTTACGCAAATTGAAAGCGATAATATTGAAGCCATTTACAATTCTGCCTATGAATGTGCACGGACCTATTCCTATGGCGGCGGTATCGGTGTTGATATTTCGCCGTTGCGTCCTAAAGATTCCATTGTTCATAATGCCGCCGACAGCTCCACCGGCGCTGTATCGTTTATGGAATTATTTTCATTAACCACCGGTCTTATTGGTCAGAGCGGCCGGCGCGGCGCGCTGATGCTCACTATTGATGTTAAGCATCCCGATATCGTTGAATTTGTTCGCGTTAAAAAAATACCCAACTGGGTAACCGATCAAATTATTGAGCAGCTTAAATGGAGTAACCAGTTCGAAGAGGATCAGATCAAAGAAATCCAGAAGCAGGTAATGGAAAATACACAGGTCCGTTTTGCCAATATCAGCATTAAAGTTTCCGATGAATTTATGCAGGCTGTGGATGAGCAAAACACCTATGGTAAAAATAAAATTTTAGTCTATAAAAAATTCAATAAAAAAGTCCTAAATAAAGCGTTACAAGATGTTGATTGTCATTATTCCTATCAGATTCCGGCTAAAAATATTGATGAATATGAATTATTTCATGTGTTCGAAAACATCAGCGGTCTCAATGATTATTTGTATAAAAATTATGAATTAATTTTAACCGAAGATGATATGAACAATGCGTTCAAGCGGGATGTATACGGTGATGTGGTTTTATCAATAGAAAATGAACCGTTTGATCTGGCGGTACGTTACAGCGGTGATTTTATGCTTTATTTCGCTTCCGAACCGACCGGTGAAATTCGTAAACTGCAAAAAGCCAGGGAAATTTGGGATGCCTTTGTGGAAGGTAATTATCGTACAGCGGAGCCGGGACTCATATTTTGGAGTCGGATGAGTAAGTATTCGCCGTCCAATTATGTGGATCGTCCGATTTCCTGCACCAATCCCTGCGCAGAAGTACCGCTGGAAAAAGGGGGAGCCTGCAACCTGGCTTCAATCAATTTATCGCGCATGGTCCGAAATGGATTTACGAAAAATGCTGAAATTGACTGGGCGACTCTAAGAAAAGTCACTGAAACGACGGTTCGATTTTTAGATAATGTTGTCAGTTGGAATGAGCTGCTTAATCCGTTGGAAAAACAGCGCACCGCCGCTTCAGAAACACGCCGCCTCGGATTAGGAACCATGGGCGCTGCAGATTTGCTTAATCAGCTGGGTATTGCCTACGATTCAACCGAAGGTATTGAGTTAGTTGAAAAAGTAATGGAAACAGTTTGTAATGCGGCCTACCAGGCATCCGCTAAATTGGCTGCGGAAAAGGGCCCATCGCCTATTTTTAACTACGATAAATACTCCCACGGCCCGTTTTTTAAGGAAGCCCTCAATGTTGAAACAAAAGAGCTTATTAAGAAAAACGGTTTACGCAATATTGCTTTATTAGCTATTGCGCCTACCGGTTCTATCAGTAATATTGTGCTTAGTTTTGTCAACGGAAACCGGAATTATCTTGGCGTATCCAGCGGTATTGAACCAATTTTCTCATTATTCTATACCCGGCGTTCGGAATCTTTCGGAAATAAATTTTTCAAGGTATTCCATTCAACCATTCAGGCTTATATAGATTTGCATAATTTAAACAATCAGGTAGAACATGCGCAGACCGAAGCTGAACTGACGGAATCCTTGCCGAATTATTTTTTCCGTACGGCCCATCATGTGGATGCAGATCGTCGTGTTGAAATTCAGGGACGCTGCCAAAAATATGTGGATCACAGCATTTCATCTACTGTTAATTTAAAAGAGACCATCGAACCGGAAGTAATTTCGTCGATCTATTTAAACGCCTGGAAACGGGGATTAAAGGGCATAACAGTGTATCGTGACGGCAGCCGTTATCCGATATTAAGCGTGGAATCTGAAAAATCAGATTTTCAGAGAATGAGAGAAAAAACCTTTAAAATTTTGTTGGCAAACAGCTCAGAAGAAGTTACATTAAAGGGTGACGATATTATAGTTACCCCGGATGAACGCCTGACAACCGTTTATCATTATATTAAGGAAAAGGACATTAAAGTCTAGGAACTTCACAAAAATGGAGAATAGAAATTCCTATGTACAAAATCAAGGATGCTGAATTCGAAATTGAAGAGGTAAAGCACGAAGAGCCTCTTGATAGTAGTACTGATCATGTCGCGATCAGACCGGAAATCGTCAGCGCTAAAGTATATAAATTGCGCAGCGGTTTCGTCAAACACAGCGTTTATATTACTCTGGGGTACATTCAGCAAAACGGACGGAATCGTCCGATTGAAATTTTTATTAACAGTAAAGACCTGACTAAAAATGCTGAATACGCCGTTTTAACGCGTTTGATTTCTGCTATTTTCCGCAAATCAGTGAATCCGGTTTTTATTCTGGAAGAATTGAGCAGCATTCACGATCCTAATGGTGGATACCATCGGAAGGGAAAGTATATCCATTCCTTTTATTCAGAAATTGCCGATGTGATTGAGCGGTTCTTTAAAGAAATCGGCTGCCTGGAAGAAAAAGATGAAACAACATTGGCGCCGGAAGTCAGTGAGGCACTGGCTGCGGCAGAAAATAAAGTAAATACGGAATTTCAGATTTGCCCTGATTGTAACCAGCGCAGTGTGCGTATGGAAAATGGTTGTTTAACCTGTATCAATCCGGAATGCGGTTATAGCAAATGTGATAAATAATTGTCCGTTAAAAACTATTAAATAAATTGATTTGATTTGAGTAATAACCCTGTCTGTAAATCGGATAGGGTTATTTTTTTGTTGGGATTGTGTCAATTAAAAAATGGGAACTGCTAACTGACCCACCCCTGTATAACATCTATTATCAGTGATGGGAAAAGTTAAAATAACGTGAGTTCGATGTAAGAAATTCAATTAAATAAATTAGGAAAGTTAGTTGGAAATGGCTATATAACTAATCATCCCTGTCCATCGTCCGCCAGCTGGCGGACAAGGACATCCCTCCCTAATGTGCGTCGGTGGACGCACCCGCCTGTTGGCGCGGCATTAGGGAGGGTACGGCTTTAGCCGGGGGTGGGTTAAAAAGTGCAAATCAACCCAAAAACTACATTCCCAACTTAACAAAGCCTGAAGTATTAAATTTCAATTTAGTACAATTCTTAGGTCGAACTAAGGTTAAAATAATCTTTTAAACAGAAAACCAGCAAAAATTATTGACAAGTAATAAGTAATACAAAACAATATCATTTTGATTAAAAAAATGCCTGATCAACTCATTCAAATAAAAAACCTATCCTTTGCCTATGAGGAACAAAAAAATATCCTTAACGATGTTTCAATAGATATCATTGAAGGTGAATTTATTGGCATCATCGGCCCGAACGGGGCTGGCAAAAGTACACTAATTAAATTAATCGCAGGATTGCTGCAATCAAATCACGATAAAATTACTCTGAGCGAAACACTTATTTCGGATTATCAGCCAAAAGAATTAGCGCGTATTCTGGGCTATGTTCCGCAAAAGGTTGAAATGCCTTTCACTTTTACCGTTCAGCAGGTTGTGGAAATGGGCCGGTTTCCCTATTTACAGGGCCTGTTCCATCAGGATACCGATACCGAACAGCAAGTTGATAGGGCCATGCAATGGATGGATTTAACCGGATTACGCGATCGATCGTTTGCTACATTAAGCGGCGGCGAACAGCAGCGGGCCATTATTGCCAGTGTACTTGCCCAACAAGCCAAACTTATGCTGCTGGATGAACCAACCTCCGCTCTCGATCTAAAACATCAGCAGGGTATTTATCGAATTCTGAAAAGGCTGGCAGACGAAGAAGGCAAGACTATCATTATTGTAACGCATGATATCAATCTTGCCGCCCAGTTCTGTAAACGGTTAATTTTGTTGGATAAGGGAAAACTGGTTGCTGATGGTCCACCCGGTCAGGTTCTGCAGTTCCAGCTCATTCAGCAAGTGTATGGCGTTAAAGTATATATAGACGTGAATCCATTGACCAAATCATTATATATTCTTCCTTATGCAACATACGATGGCAAAAACGAAGTAATTTGATGGTAAATTGATTGATGCTTATATTTGAAATCATATAAAAAATGTATCTTTATAATTATGTACATAATCTAACAGAGAAAGCTTGATTTTTGGACGAAACGATTCTTGTTGAAAAAGCGAAAGATGGTGATAAAGCGGCTCTTGCCCAACTGGTGCAAACGTACAGCGGCAAAATATATAATCTGGCTTTACGGATATTAAGAAATAAGGAAGATGCCGAAGATATATTGCAGGAAACCTTTCTGACCGTTGTAGAAAAACTGCATACATTTGACGGCCGGTCCGGATTCTTTACCTGGATTTACCGGATCGCCACCAATGCCAGTTTAATGAAGCTTAGAAAAAAGAAACTGGTCTTTAAAGATATTGCGAATGAAGATGACTATAATGACAGCATTGAGAGCCGTGTGTTTGTGGATTGGACTCAGGATCCGTCTATTAATGTATATGATGAGGAAATAAAAAAGAAAATTGATGAAGCGGTTAATAAATTATCGGATATTTATCGAAGCGTTTTTGTACTGCGCGATATTGAAGGTTTGTCCATAAAAGAGACCAGCGCCATATTAAATATCAGCGAAGAAAATGTCAAAATCCGGTTGAGGCGCGCGCGTCAGTTTTTAAGAGATATTCTTTCGGAATATTTCGAAGAGAGGGTGGTGAATTAATGAAACACGATCATTCCAAAGAACGCATAAAAAAAATGTGTGATATGCTTGGGGAAGATTTTGATTCTCCCAAATGCCAGGCCATGGCAGAACAGGTTAAAGCCTGCCCGACCTGTAAAGTGTATTATGATACTGTTAAGAAGACGGTTCTGCTCTGTAAGCAGAATGATTGTGAGGAAGAACTGCCGGCTGAGGTGAATAGCCGATTGATGAAGCTACTGGATTTATAATTATATTTCTAAAAAACAATTCGAATATTCTCTACCTGTGTAGTTGTACATGTTGCAGTATCTTTTATAAAACTTAGCAATTATTCATACAACCTTTTATTAACTAATCAAATATTATCACAATGGGTAATTATGAATTAATTACGCTGGATCATTCAGATCACAATAATATTTTTAAATCCGGAACACTACAGTTAGATTTTTTGTTATGCTTTTTACAGGTGTAATTATTTTGTCACTTTTTTGGCAATGACACATCAAAGATAGCAATTAAAAATTGGAATAAGTAAATTGGGAGATAAATATGAAACCATATGAGATAACAGACAGCAGTTTTGAAACGGAAGTGCTGGGATCGAATGTACCGGTTTTGGTTGATTTTTGGGCGCCCTGGTGCGCGCCCTGCCGATTGATTGCACCGGTTCTTGAAGAAATTGCCCTGGAATATGAAGGCCGGGTGAAGGTTGTAAAAATGAATACCGATAACAATTCAACAGCCATGAATTATCATATTCGCAGCATTCCTACCATGTTATTATTTAAAGATGGTCAGGTGGTTGATCAGATTGTCGGCGCAGTGCCTAAAAAACAAATTACAGATAAATTGAATTACTTCAGTTATGATGCAAGTATGCTGAATTAATAATAAGCCCGGAAAGGAAACGCACATGTTTACAAATCTCATTAGTAAATTGAATAATTACAGATTGTTTATGTCTGTATCGACTATGGTTCTGGCAGTTTTGATCTTAAGCTGCACCACCGACAAAGCAAACAGTAGTGATAAAAAACCGGTTGAACAGAAAACAAGCCGATCGACTGCAACAAGTCAATCTGATCAATATGTTGCAGCGCCGGATTTTGCCCTGGAAGATCTTGATGGTGATGTAGTCCGTTTAAGTGACCATAAAGGTAAAGTTGTCTTTTTAAATTTCTGGGCTACCTGGTGCCCTCCCTGTCGTGCCGAGATTCCATATTTTATAGAACTGATTGAACAATACGGCGATGATGGCTTTGAGGTGATTGGCGTTGATCTGGACCCCCGTGATTTTTCAAAGGTTCAGGCTTTTGTTGATCAGTATGGTATTAATTATCCTGTTCTGTATGATACCAAAGGTGTATCGGGCTTGTATGGCGGTATTCAAAGTATCCCCACTACATTTGTAATAAATCGTGATGGTAAAGTGGTTGAACAGATTGTCGGTTCACGACCCAAAAATGTGTTTGAAAGTATTATTAAAAAATGGTTATAAATTAAGATCAATTCATTTTTAAAGCGTTTTCAGTTGGAGACGCTTTTTTTATTTTATACTGTTATCCCTTACTTTTTTCATAATTATTTTTTAATTTCGTTATAGAATATTCATTATTAATAACGGTTCTCCTCTAATATGGAAATAAGGTCAAATAGGATGAAATAGTTCAATGAGAAAATCCAGTATCTTCCAGACGCTGGGTAATGTTGAATTACTCAGCCAGAGAAAGATTGCTTTATTTGCTTCGAAAAATGTGCCGGATGAATTACGTCCAATAGTAAATGGCGTAGCGGATAAATTATTTCAACTACCGCTTGCAGCCGCGGGTGGCTGGCAGTCGCCACTTGAAAAATCAGTATATCAAAAATTTAATGAGCAATGTTCAGCCAACATCATTCATTATGTCGCCAAAGATATCAATCAATTTAAACCGACGGAAAAACAGCAAAGATGGATTGAACAGAATAAGCTATTGATTATATCGCCTGAACTAAAAGAAATCAGAACCAGCGCATCAGCCGTTGATAAACGGGACAGGCTGCTATTCTCCCAGAATAAAAAAATTTTGTTTTTATATATCGAACCGAAAGGCAGGCTCGAAAAATATTTTAAGGAACTCAGTCAGCTGAATTTTCAACTTTATCTTTTAGATGATCCGATCAATAAAGCCTATTTTCATGATGATATCATTCGCATTAATGAAGATTCAGTTGAATCTTTACTATTATGATTAAAAACCAGCTTTACCAACCTTCTTTCCTGCAAAGCGTACAAACAGGATGATGGCAACAGCGCCAATCAACAACATTAACCAGCCCGGCAGACCATAGCCCACAGGTAAATAACCGACAAAAATACTTATTCCGGCAACTATAAGGGCATAAGGCAGCTGTGTACGTACATGGTCGATATGATCCGCACCGGATGCCATGGAAGACATAATTGTGGTATCGGATATCGGTGAACAGTGATCGCCAAAAGTAGCGCCGGCCAGAATAGACGCTATCGAACTAAGAAAAATACCCGCAGCCGTAGTTGAAGAAATGGAGGCGTCCATAAGCGGCAGTTGGTAGGACAGCGGAATAACCAGCGGCGCCAGAATAGCCATTGTTCCCCAGGATGTGCCGGTCGCAAATGCAATCAATCCGGCAATAATAAACGAAAGGGCGGGCAGCCAGTGCGGCGAGAGCAAATCTTCCGTAATGCTGATAACATAATTGGCCGTTTGAATATCGGTACAGATCGTACCTATAGCCCAGGCCATAGTAAGAATCAATGCCGCCATAATCATTGCTTTTACGCCGGCTACCCAGGCCAGGATGGATTCATTTAATGTTAAAATCTTTTGAAATAAAGCCAATAGAATTGCAGTAAAACCTCCAATAAAGGCGGCCCACATTAAAACGGCAAATGAATTGCTGCTGCCAATAATTGTACTGATGTAGTGAATTATTCCCATTGATTGCAGTTCTGAATCGGGTAATGTTGTACCCTGCAAACCGGTAAACCACAATCCCAATAGTGTTGTAACAATGACCAATCCAACTGGAATAAGCGCATTGTACCAGCGCAGGGGAGCGCCCTCTTTAGCAGTGAGTTCATCGGAGTCCATATCGGAGAGCGGGACAGCGTTCTGACACATTAATCCTTTATTGTCTGCAGCACGCTGTTCGGCTTTATACATAGAAAATAAATCGCGTCCAAAATAAGCCACCGACCATCCGAAAATCAATGCAAAGATCGGATAAAAATTTACGGGAATGGTTTTAAAAAATGTAATATAAGCATTTTGATCCAAACCGATAGTATTAAAGGATTCACTAATCAGGCTGAGTTCATAACCAATCCAGGTGGAAATTATAGCAATGTTAGCCACCGGCGCTGCCGTTGAATCCACAAGATAGGATAATTTTTCGCGACTGATTTTCAATTTATCCGTCAATGGCCGCATGGTATTTCCAACGATGAGTGTGTTGGCATAATCATCAAAAAATATCAACACACCCATTAACCAGACAGCGAGTTGTCCGTGCCGTGCATTAGATGCAAAGCGTGATATGTTTTTTACAACGCCTTTTGTTCCCCCCGATTTCGACATAACGCCGACCATGCCGCCCAGCGCTAAGGTAAAAATCAAAATGGAAATACGGTCGGGATTAGCCGGGGCTTTACCAATGTATTCACTTAGAGTAAATAAAAATCCGCTAAACGGATTATAACCGTAAATAAATGTAGCGCCCAGCCAGACACCGGCAAATAATGCAATCAGGACCTGCCGGGTAATTAAAGCCAGGGCAATGGCGAATAAGGCCGGTAAGATACTCAGCCAGCCGGGAACAACTCTTATGTTTGTTGATTGGATTTCTCTGTTAAGTGAAATGGTATGGGTTCCTGATGATTCGAATTGAACGCTTATTTGCAGAGAATTATCCTGCTGAAGATATTCTGAAATACGGCCGGATAGAATATTTTTGTCATTAGAGGCTATGGATATTTCTTCTTTATATAGTGATGAATCAACTTTATTAAAAGTCAGCCGGTATTCTATCCCGGTAAGATATACAATTTTTTGATCGGTTAATTCCAGCGGATCGGAATTATTATCAGCCGATACGGGTATTACAAATAGAAATGCTATTAAGTAGAAAAAACGCATGAATACTCCCGGCTTGAACAAATGTATTTACAAATAGTACAAAAAAATTAAATTCAGATAAAGGGTAATTATATAAATTTAAGGATAAACCTTATTATGAATCTGATTTAATTTATTAATTAAACTTAAACATTGTTTCAACCCTATCAACTTGATTCAGAAATTGGAAGCCGTTAAATTATCATTTTTTGGAGACTATAATGAAATCATTAATATATATCTTTCTGCTTGTAGCGCTGTTTAATTCCTTATACAGTCAGGAACAAAAAGATTTTAATACACTTAAAACCCGTTTCGGCTTTGATGTAATTCAACAGCCCTACGTAAATTTTAACATCATTCCTTTTTATTCCGGATGTAATTGGATTCCGGACTTGTACCTGGCTTTTGAAATCCAGAATGACCGCCTGCAATTTACAAAGGATGGCGATAAGTACAGGGCTGAATATCAGCTCAGTGTGGTCATCCGTCATGATGAAGAAGCGCTGTATAAAGAGAATTGGTTGGAATCAGTAGAGCTTGACAATTTTGATGAAACAAACTCCAGGAAAAAATACCAGTATAAAATATTTAAATTAAAAATTTCCGATGATGACCGGAACAATAAATTAAAACCGGGAACCTATGAATGTCTCTTTCAAGTGAGAGATCTTACATCAAAAAATATGTATAAAAGTATTAGGGAGTTTGAAATTCCTGAATTTACTCCCACTGATATTCAGATCAGTCCGGTAAATTTCCTGCGCAGGTCAAATGAATTCGATGATTCATTATTGTTTAATCCGTCAGCTGCGGCTCTTCTCTACAATCAGCGTTATGCTGCCTATGCAAATGTGCGGCTTGATTCCATTCAAAGTATTCGGGTAAATTTTCGTCTCTATAAAAATGAAAGGGATGATGAACAACTTTTTTGTCAGGATTTTCTTACGTTATACGGAGATTCAAACATCGTTGAGTTAAAATATAATTTGCAATACGATTCTATGGCGCCGGGTAAATACCGGATTCGTTTTAGCGGATATACCGGAGAGAAAGAATTGAATGCGGAAAAGGAATTTGAGATATTCTGGTTTGATAAACCAATCTACCTCTATAAGGCCGATCTGGCTATCCGGCCAATGCGTTATATTTTAAATGAACAGGAATTTAATCGTGCAAGTGATTTAAATTATACAGAGCTTGAAAGCTGGATGGCTGCGTATTGGGCCGAACGCGATCCCACACCGAACACAGACTATAATGAATTGAAAGTAGAATATTTTAAGCGGGTCCAGCGGGCTAATGAAAAATTTAATCTGCGGCATAAAGAGGGCTGGGAAACCGATCGGGGTAAAATATTTATTCTCTATGGTGAACCGGATAAAATTGAAAACAGGCGGTACGCAGCGGATAAAAAACCGCATTTGGTATGGATATATGAAAAACAAAATCTCACCTTTCTTTTTGTTGATGATGACAGGGATGGTGAATTCACACTTATTACGGATGAATAGAGGAAGATAAAAATGGGACAAGTAAAAGTTGGCGTTATTGGTGTAGGACATCTTGGAAAATTACATGCCTCGTTATATAAAGACGTGCCTGATGCTGAATTGATCGGCGTTTTTGACAATGATGAGAAAAAATGCAAAGCGACTGCCGATGAGCTTAATGTTAAGGCTTTTTCCAATTTAGTGCAAATGTTTGAAGCAGTTGAAGCGGTTAATATTGTAACGCCAACTACTACGCATTATGACATCGCCTCACAGGCATTATCGCTAAACAAACATGTCTTTATTGAAAAACCTATTACGAAAACCGAAGAGGAAGCGCAGGAATTAATCCGTTTGGCTCAATCAAAAAATAAAATCATTCAGGTGGGGCATATTGAACGCTTTAATGCCGCAATGCTGGCTTTGACTGACGTGCCGCTTGAGCCTCTATTTATTGAAGCGCACCGGCTGGCTTCCTTTAACCCCCGCGGAACTGATGTCGCCGTTATTCTGGATTTAATGATTCATGATCTTGATCTAATTCTGCATATGGTGAAGAGTAAACCAGTGAAAATATCTGCCAGCGGCGTTGGGGTTATTTCAGCTAATGTTGATATTGCTAATGCGCGTATTGAATTTGAAAACGGCTGTGTGGCTAATATTACCGCCAGCCGGCTTTCTGCTAAAAAAATGCGGAAGATGCGGATTTTTCAGAAGAATGCTTACATCTCGATGGATTTCAGCGAAGGCTTCTCTGAGATTTTTTATATCCCGGGCGTAAACCAGGAACCCTTTCGTGACGGCACGCTGGCGATGTCGCTGGGACAACTTGAGGAGGGAACTCATAAGCGGGACATCAAATACAACCGGCTCGAACGGAAAAATGTGAATCCCCTGCAGATGGAATTAGCTAAATTTGTCGAATGTATCAAGAATGACATTGAACCAGTTATTACGGCAAAAGATGGATTGGAAGCATTGAAATTGGCCAATCTTGTTCTGAAAGAAATCGGCAATCATCAGCAAATCGTTGAAAAAAATATGGTACAACCTAAGTAAACACTGCAGGCAAAAAATGCACCTAAATTATAACTACTCATTTACTATGCGCACCTTACGCCTTAGTGTGATAAAAGTATATGCAAGAAAAATTATATTATAAAGATAGTTACCAGCAGCAATGTACAGCCCGGATTGTAAAACAGAAAACAGATGAAAAAGGATTGTGGCTGCAGCTGGACCAAAATCTGTTCTACCCGGGTGGTGGCGGGCAATTACCCGATAAAGGACAAATTGCCGGCAATGAATTACAAGCCATTCTTCAGGATGAGGACATTATTTGGCATTGCATTAATAAAAATGCAGCGGTAAAAGAAGGTGATACGGTTCAGGTTAATATCGACTGGTCTGTTCGTTATCGGCATATGCAGCAGCACAGCGGCCAGCATTTACTTTCGCATGTGTTATGGGAAAACGGATTAAAAACGGTTTCTGTGCATCTTGGTGAAAACTATACGATGATAGAGGTCGATGGTGATTTTCCGGATGATGAGCGGATGCAAAAAGTTGAGGATGAGGCGAATCAACTGATTCGGCAGGCCATTCCTGTTAAGATTTTTATAACGGATCGTGAAGAGGCAGAAACCCTTCCTCTGCGTAAACCCGCCGGAGACTGGGATAAACTGCGCATTGTGGAAATCGACGGAATGGATTTTTCAGCCTGTGGCGGCACCCATGTCCATAACACATCGGAAATCGGTTTGATTAAATTTATTGGCACTGAAAAAATTCGCAGTCATGCCCGGCTAAAATTTGTTACCGGCCAATCAGCCTATAAATATTTTGAACAGCTTCATACTATTTCAAATCAACTGAAGGAGTCTTTGCAGACCGATCCGTCACAGTTTACCGACAAATTAAATAGTCTGATTGAAGATCTCAGTAGAATTAAAAAAGAAAACAATCAACTAAAAAAATATTATATACAATATCTTAGTGATGATATTCTTAAAAAAACGGCTATCGAAAGCAGGCTGATCGTCTTTGAGTTAAAAGATGGCAGTTTTGAGGATATCAAAGAGATCAGTAAATACATGGCAAATGAATACCAGAAGATCAATTTCATTTTTGGAAATGGCCGCTTTAGTCTATGTGTCCCGAAAAATAATAATTTTGACGCCGGTCAGTTTATCCGGGAACAGGGAAATAATTTTAACCTGAAAGGCGGGGGGCCTAAAGATTTAATTCAGGGTGTATACACAGATTTTGATCCGGAAAAATTCAAAAAGTTTTTTGACCAATATATTAACAACACATAACATACTGAGGAACATTATGATAGGTATTAAAGGATTGGTAATATTAACGCGATTTGATTATATCGAGAACATGCACGGAAAGAATAAATTAAAAGAAATTGTCAATCAAATAAATCCGGATCGGGATGCACCGCTAAATCAGCCTATTGGCATATCCAAGGACTATCCTGAAATTTTATTAGGGATGCTCGATAATATTATTAAAACCGAACTGCTTGAAAATGAAGAATCCCGTTTTCTGGAAATTGGTTACTGGAGCGCCAGGCACTTAACGCCGCGCTATTTTCAAATCTATATTGATGACAAAAATCCGCAGGGTTTTTTGAATCAAATGGCCTGGTTGCGCGATACATTAATCGGACTGGGTGAAATGACTCTGGCAGATATAACAAAAAAATCCCAGGTTATTCATATTAATTATGGTCAGCCGTATATGGAAAGCGTCCGCTTGAGCGAACTTGGATTTTTAGTAGAAGGCTGCAGTTTATGCGGCGGTAAAAATGTGAAATGGGAAGAGCTCAGCAAAACAAACACCTCGGTTGAGTACCAGATTAACTGGGAATAATTTATGGAATTATTTACGGTTATCATTTCTGATATTATCGGTTCCCGGAAGCTGAATGAAAGAGAACGTCATGAGTGGCAGCTTTTTCTAAAATCTTCCATTGTACAAATTAATGAAAAATTTTCTGATTATATCGAAGCGCCGTTTATGATTACCAAAGGAGATGAATTCCAGGGTGTGTTAAAAAAAATAGGTTCAGTGCATTCCATCGTAATGGAGTTTGAGCGATTGATTTTTCCGCTCACCATGCGGTTTGGTGTTGGTCATGGTATGATACAGAAAATGGGCAGTACCATTCCCATTGAAATGGACGGACCGGCATTCCACCGGGCACAAGCGGCTCTGAATATAGCTAAAAAGAAAAAGAAGGTCATTGTAATTGAAACAGCCAATGAATTTTTCAATATGCAGGTGAACACTATTTACCAGCTAATTTATGCTATTAAAGAACGCTGGAGCGACATCAGTTATAATCGCTACTGGAAATATCAGGAATGCGGTACTTATGAACGCGTTGCTCAGGAAGAGGGCGTTTCTATTCAGGCCGTATGGGATTCACTGCATAATTCCCATGCTATGGATGTAATTAGGGCGGAGCAGGCTATCCGAATAATTTTATGTGAACAGGCCATCCAATACCAGCAGCCGGACAACATTAATTAGCACGTTTTACAGTTTTTATCGAGAAATACAATATTGCTGCAGATATGATTATGACTATTGGTGATACATGATCATTCCATTCATACCACTGCATATAAGAATCCATTTTAAAATTTAAAAATATCACGCCGACCAGGTTATTAACGCCGTGAATAATTACTGCGGGAATAATCGAATTGGTACGCCAGGCCATGTAACCAATCACTATACCCATTAAAAAAAGCTGAATAGCCCAGTATAAATTCATGTGAATCATAGTCCAGGATAGTGAAGAAAGAATAACAGCCCGCGTAACATCGCCGTGTTTTTCAAGGCTGTATTGTAAAAATCCGCGGAATAAGCCTTCTTCGGCTATTGCGGCTACAAAAACAGCGCCCAGGATAATCAAAATCAGTTCAAATGAATTGGCAGCTTTTAGCGGTTCCATCTGCTCATTGAACCAATTCGGTAACGGATAGAATATATTTATAATCCGATCGAGTTCGTCGCTGAGAATAGTTAAAGTGAGAGCGATTAAGATAGACTGGATTACGATAGATAATGATACGGCGTTAAAACGAAACAACGGTTTGATTTTATATTTTCGATAGCGGGCATACATGAGCGGCACAATCAAAAAAAGACTGCCGCCGAAAATAAAGAATATCTGCATGTTTTTATCGATTTTATCGAGATCGAATCCCCAGTTTGCAGCTATGTTATACATAAGTCCGATTAAAATAATCAATGCGAATGCGCTCAAGACAACCATCAGGGCCTCAAGCGGATCGGGATAGCGTGTTTCATTCATATTATTTAGCCTTTGGACTAAAATGTTGTTGGTAATGAAACAGAAAGATTGCGGTTGACGCGGCCAGATTAAGTGATTCCCCGATCCCTGATGCCGGGATATTTACCTGTTTATCCAAAAGTTCTGTAATTGGGCCGCTGATTCCATGCGCTTCCGAACCGAAAATCAAACCATATTTTTTTGTCTGATTGAACCTGATCTCTTTAAGTGATTGCTTTCCATAAGCCGAGGCACCAATCAATTTAAAATCATAATCCTGTTTTAGTAATGTTAAATTTTCGATATCAACATTTTCATATATCCGGAGATGAGTGATGATTCCGGCAGAAGACCGGGCTGTTTTAGGTTGATACGGATCTGCCGAATTGGGACTGAGTAAAATATTATAAATACCAAACCAGGCAGCCGTACGAATGATTGTACCCAGATTGCCGGGATCGTTGATCTGATCCAGATAGATAAAAATATTGGATTTAAAATCGTTTGCAGTAAATACGGTAACCGGTTTGCGGGCAATGAGAGCGATACCCTGAGGATTACGTTCATCGCTCAGTTGATCAAATTGTTTTGGCATTAATTCATAAACGGGAATTTCTTGATTAACATCCAATTTATTTGCCTGCTCTGATTGATCGGCTCTTACCAACAAAGCTTCAATTTGGATTTGTTTTGATTGGATGGCCGTTTCAACCGCATTGAATCCGCTGATTGAATATAGCTTCAATTGATCCCGGAATTTCTTCTGCTTTAAGCTGGCATAGCGGCTTAGCATTGATTTGGAAATGGGCTGCACAATTAATCCTTCTGATCCGTCATCAACAAACTTTCTTTACGATATTGCTTAATAATATCCTCGCGGCTGATGACGCCGATGTAATTCATAGTTTCGGTTGTATCCACGACCGGTAATATTTCCGAATCGCTGATTTCCATCTTATCCAGGGCTGAACCCAGTGTTTCCTGCGGATGGGCAACGAAAATATTTTCGCTCATCACATCGGTGGCCAGCAGCAGCGGCGCCAGCTCCCGGTCAAATAAAACAGGGCGGATATCACGCATAGCAATAACGCCAATGACTTTATTGCCGCTGTTTACAACAGGAAACGAATTATATCGGGAGCTCATAAGCGTACTTAATATTTCATCAAAACTTGCTTTATTTAGGATCGGCATGGCATTTTTATTGATTATAGACTGAATGTGATGTGTTTGCAGTATATCCTGATTGCGTCCATCCACCGTGCGGTTGGAGAAAAGAGATATCTTCATTGTGTAAATCGAATCCTTTTTCAGCCAGCGTGCGACCAGCGTTGATGTAACTGTTCCCAGCATCAGCGGTAAAATAATTTTATAATCCGCTGTTACTTCAAAAATAATAAGTAAAGCGGAAAGCGGTGCATGAATGGTTCCGGCAACGATTACGCCCATACCGACCAGAGCATACGCGCCCGGCGGTGCGGCAATATCCGGGAATAGATGGCCGACAATCGTTCCGAACATAGCGCCGAACATGGCTCCGATAAACAGTGAAGGCGTAAATAAGCCTCCGGTACCCCCCGAGCCCAGTGTAAATGAAGTTGCGAGTATCTTGGCGAAAATCAAAATTCCAAGAATTAATATCTCCGGCCGGCCGACCAATGCCGTATGCGTGGCGGTATCATCAAAACCATACAGTTCGGGAAACCAGTAAGCAATAATACCGGTAAGTAAACCGCCGATAGCGGGTTTGATAAATATGGGCAGTTTTAAATTATCTTCAAAAATATCTTCTACCTTATAAAGGGTGACAATAAAGATGACTGAAAGGACGCCGCCGGCAAATCCCATTAACATATACAATGGTAATTCACTGAAACTATGCAGCGCGTAAGTGGGTATAGCGAAAAACGGACTGGATCCAATCATATATCTGGAAATCGCTGTGGCAATAACAGATGAAATCACAATGGGCGTAAATACGGTCAGGCTGAAATCGGCTAGAATAACTTCAATAGCAAAGACAACACCGGCAATCGGCGCGTTAAATACGGCGGCCAGACCGGCTGCTGCGCCGCAGCCTGCCAGAATTTTAAGCCGCTGCTGGGATACACGAAATAACTGGCCGATACCGGAGCCGATTGCGGAACCAATCTGAACAATGGGGCCTTCTTTACCGGCAGAACCACCAGAGCCGAGGGTGAGTCCGGATGTGATGGATGTTAATAGGGCTACCCGGCGGCGAATAAATCCCCCTTTGTTGGCAACGGCATCCATTACGCCGGGAATCCCATGGCCTTTTACTTCCGGGGATAGATAAAAAGTGAGCAGACCAACGCTTAAACCGCCGATGGCCGGGAACAGAATACGCAGATAGTTATTAATCGAGCCGGGAAACAGATCTTTGCCGATAAAATCGAATAAACCAAACTTTACGCCATCAATAATCAAGTTAAGCAAATAAGCGCCAAATCCGCTAAGCGTTCCAATAATACTGGCCAAAAAAAGCAGGTAAAAATCCTTCGGCGCATTGATTTTATACAGCGCTCGTAAAAGCTTAACATGAAAGGCACGAACGAAGGAGGTAAACGCCATTATTTTAAAAGACCTTTACAGAAATTATCTGTTTTATTTTTTAGATTGTATAGTTAAAAAATTAATCAGTTCATTAAATGGCACATCAACCTGCTCGCCTTTATCCATTAATTTAACAGAGAAGGATTTGTTATGCAGTTCATTTTCACCCAGCAGTAAAACAAATTCAGCATTCTGCCTATTGGCTTCACGCATTTGTGCCTTAACGCTGCGCGATAATAAATCCAGTTCCGCACGTAATCCTGTGTTACGGATTTTTTTTAGCCAGGCCAAGGATTCATCTTGTGCCTTCTCGCCCATGGTTACCAAGAAAACATTAAGCCTCTGAGAATCCGATAAATTGATATTTTGTTTTTCTGCAACCATAAGCAGCCGCTCTATACCGCTGGCGAATCCGACCGCTGGTGTCGGCTGTCCGCCCAGTTCTTCCGCCAGCAGATCATAACGTCCGCCGCCGCAGATTGCATTTTGAGCGCCCAGTGCATCACTGGTTATTTCAAATACGGTTCGGGTGTAATAATCCAGTCCGCGCACCAGATAGGGATTCTCTGTAAAAGCAATGCCCAGGGCTGATAAGTGATTTTTAAGTTTTTCATAATGATCCTTGCTTTCCGGCAGCAAATGATCGGCAATTTTTGGCGCATTTTTGTTAAGATTGCTGCAAGTCTCATTTTTACAATCCAGAATACGCAGTGGATTTTCATCAAACCGCCTCTGACAATCCGGACAATAATTTTTCAAATAAGGCTTGATAAAATCTTGCAGGATTTTTTTGTAACGAACACGGTCTTCGGCATCGCCAACAGAATTGATAACAAGTTTTAAATCCTTCAGACCAATGGCTTCATAAATAGCTAAAGCCAGATCGATAATTTCCACATCCGCTTCCGCTGCAGAGCTGCCCAGTGTTTCCGCGCCAAATTGATGAAACTGGCGCAGACGTCCGGCCTGGGGATTTTCCTGACGAAAGAGTGGGGCGATATAATAGATTTTATTTAGCTGTGATTGGGCATATAATTTATTTTCCAGATAAGCCCGTATAATCGGCGCTGTCATTTCCGGCTTCAGTGTAATTTGTTTTTTACCGCGATCCTGAAATGTGTACATTTCTTTAGCTACAATATCCGTTAATTGGCCGATGCCCCTGGCGAAGAGTTCAGTTTGTTCAAATATGGGTGTGCGTAATTCACTGAAATTATATTTCTGCATTACAACGCGAATTTTATTCTCAAGGACAATCCATTTAATACTGTCTTCGGGAAGAATATCCTGTGTGCCTTTGATCCGTCTAAAGAGATTCAAATTTTTTCCTAAATTTATTAATAACTTAGTATTTGTAGTAATTCAAATATTTGAGCGGGAATGTACAAAATAATGGCAGAAATTAAAAAAAAATCAAATGGGAAGTTATTGTTTTTTTAAAACGAAACACAAATTATAATTCTGCCCGGATTGCATATGAACGAAGGTTTGGGTGGAATTATAACCCGGATGACTGATTATGATCGAGTGCGTTCCCGGGACAATATTTAATTTTTCAGGTTCAATTCCGGTTACATTTTGACCGTCAATCATCACCGAAGCTTCTGCGGGTTCTGTCTTAATGATAATCTGAGGATTTATTTCTTTTTGGCTGAAGGCCGGCCGGATAAACAACGTATCTGCGCTTTCGATAAATGCCATGTTAATATTAACGCCGCCTTTAATTAAATCCTTTATTTCAAAGCGATGCATACCGCGTATAAGCGGACCTACATTAACCATGGATGCTTTGGAAATATACGATTTACGATCATCTATAGTGATTGAATAGCCTTTTTCGGGCAGATTGATTTGCGCGTAACCGATCTGGTGTTCTTTAAATTGCATAAACATAAGTCCTGCTAGAAATAAAGCGGCGGCGATGGTCAGGTATCGCGCCGTGCGCCAGGGCCAGCTTTTTAAACCGATCAGCTGTTGGACCCGGATGCTCTCGTGCGTGCTGTTGACCTTGGCTTTTTTAGTTTTCTGCATAAAGCGGCTCAGAAATTCTTTTTTTCTGCTGCGGATTTGCCAGGGCAAAAAACTTTCCAGATCATGAATCATTTCGCCTACCGACTGATACCGGCGGCTGCGTTCCTTGTACAGCGCTTTTTTTATAATTCGGCGTAAGGCCCGGGGGATTTCCGGATTGATCTGTTCCGGCGGGGTATATTTATTTTGTACAATTTTGGCTAAAATTTCGGTATTGTTTTCGCCGTAAAACGGTTTTACCCCGGTTAGGACTTCATATAATAAAATACCCAACGGAAAAATGTCGCTCTGGTGGGTCAGCGCGTCGCCATTGGCCTGTTCCGGCGCCATGTAAGCTGGCGTGCCTACAATCATACCGGTTAATGTGAGGCGGGTTGAGACATCGTTTTTTGCTACGCCAAAATCAATCAGTTTAACGCCGCCTTCATACGAAACCAAAATATTGCTCGGTTTAATATCCCGGTGAATAATATTACGGGCGTGCGTGTATTCCAATCCTCGGGCGATGCCTAAAATAATTAGTGCGGCGGCGTTAGCCGACATCGGCGCCATGCTGTCGATAATAGTGCGCAAATCCTCTCCGTCGATATATTCCATAACTAAATAGTAGGATTTGCCGATATAAAGAAAATCATAGATGGCTGCCAGGTTCTCATGATTGAAGGAAGCGCTTAACAGGGCTTCCTGTTTAAAGCGGTTGACAATTTCACGATTGGGATCTTTGAGTTTTTTAAGGACAACCGTGCGCTGGAGTGCAGGTTGCAGCGCTTTATAAATAAGAGCCATGCCGCCCTCGCCAAGCTTGCCGAGGAGTTTGTAACTGCCTATTTGCGAAGTTTTAACAGTCATCTGCGTATTAGAAAAATTTTAAAATATAAAAAACTTTAAAGTTGTTTATATCCTTTGATAATATCTATGGGCATACAAATAAAAACGCCATTGCCGGGTTCATCCAGCGAACCGATAATCTGCTCTATTGCCTGAATAATTCTGTCAACTTTATTTTCTGGTACAACCGATAGAATGGTTTTATTGCCGGGGCGTGTATCATGAAGCAAATTTTGAAATCCGGCAAAAATGGGGATGTCATGTGCGAGAATTCGTCCCATACCTATACTATCCAGAATAGTAGCGCCATTGATACCCAGTTCCAGAAAAGCCTCCAGTATTTCTTCGAGACGTTCCTCCTGATTAAGAACAAAAATGATTAATTTCATGAGAAGTTAATCTAAATCAAAATAATAATTCTCTTCTTCCTGAAGCAGATTCAATGCCTCATCGGCGGTTTTGCATTCCAGAAGCTCATCCCTAAGATCTTCATTGCTCATCAAACGCGAAATACGGCTGAGTAATTTTATATGCAATCCGGGATTGTTTTCCGGCCCGACCAACAAAAAGACAATACGCACATCTTTTTTATCAATGGATTCAAAATTTAAACCTTTAGTATGTACCCCCATGGCGACGGCAAAATTAGGGCAGGAAGAATCTTTACAATGCGGAATGGCGATGCCGTTGCCAACGCCGGTGGTCATTATTTTTTCACGATCGAGCACAGCTTTATAAGCCTGATCGGTATCATCTATTATATTGAACTGACCTAATAACATTACAAGTTCTTTAATAGCTTCATCACGATCTTTTGCGTCAATTGGTATTTTTATATAATCATTTAAAAGTATATCAGTCAGGCGCATATCTCCTCCATGTTGAATTCAGGTAAATTTAGTTAATAATCCCATAGATGCCAATACTTTTATTTAAGAGTTTGACATAAATTTTACTGATAACTAAATTATATTTTTTAATGGAGGAATAATGATACTGAGTGAATTACTGACAGTTAATCTAATAACAGCTAATTTAACTGGTAAAAGTAAATTTCAATTGATTGAAGAATTACTGGATATCCTGCACAAAGATGGCAAAATATCCGATCGGGAAACGGCTTTAAAAGATGTGATGGCCCGGGAAGGTTATTTGAGTACGGGATTGGAAAACGGATTAGCCATTCCCCATGCCAAAACCGACGGTGTAAGTGAACTGGTAATGGCCTTTGGCCTTAAAAAAGAGGGCATTGATTTTGAATCACTGGATAATAAACCTGTTCATCTGATATTTTTAGTACTTTCACCACGCGATACCTCAGGTCCACATATACGCGCCCTGGCCGCTATTACTAAAAATTTAAAGGATGCAGAAAAAAGAAAAGCTCTAATGAATGCACAATCGCCTGAAGAAATTAAAAAAATATTTTCTAACTTTGATTTTTAAAATTCTATGACCGCCTCATTTAAAGATGTCCATGATCAGTACCTGGCTGTTATCGAAGATGAAATGGCCCGAATCGACAGCTACCAGACGGTACCCCTGTTTTATGATCCGATCCAGTATATGCTGGATCTTAAAGGAAAACGTATTCGTCCGCTGCTTACGCTGCTGTCGGCCATGGCCTTCGGCGCTAAAGTCGATGAAGCCAAATATGCAGCGGCTGCTGTGGAGTTGCTGCACAACTTTACGCTGGTTCATGATGATATTATGGATAACGATGCTACCCGGCGCGGAAAGCCAACGATTCATACCAAATGGGATATCGGCACAGCTATACTGGCCGGCGACGGTTTGATGGGACTGGCTTTTCGTAAATTACTGCAATCACCACGCGGCAATATTCCGGCTATGATGGGCCGCCTTACAGAAACGATGATTGTTATTTGTGAAGGGCAGGGGCTGGATAAAATGTTTGAAAATATGGAAGATGTTTCGCTGGATACATACCTGGATATGATAGCCCGTAAAACGGCGGTGTTGATCGAAATGGCTTGTGAACTGGGCGGCATGGCAGCAGAAGCAAACAACGATTCCATTCAGATATTGAAGGAATTTGGTTACGCTCTGGGAATGGGATTCCAAATTCAGGATGATTATCTGGACATCACAGCAGATGAATCCATTTTAGGTAAAAAAATTGGCAGCGATCTGCAGATGCGTAAAAAAACTATTCTTACGATATTGCTTAGAGAACTAACCGGCAGCAATGATTTTTTTGAAATGAGTTTGCCTGATTTTAAAACATTGATGGAAAAATATGAAGTGCCGGATCGGGTCAATAAAATGTATTTGGAATATTTTAGCACCGCTTATAACAAACTGGCAGCGATCCCGCACAATGATCATACTATTCATTTAAAGGAGTTAACCGATTTTTTAAGAAACCGTTCCTGGTAATTAAGAATCATATACAAAGTGCAAACAGCCATTAAAAATAATATCCCTGCTAACAGAATTTATAAGTTTTCTAAATTCCTCATCCTATGCTCAATAGTCATAATGATATTTTCGTGCGCGCCGGCGGCGCGTTTTTCCCATCAACGCGGACAACGAAACCAGCAATCTTCCCATAATCTGCCGGTGCAAAAAGACCAGAACCGGCTCTGGCAGGCTGCCCAATCCTGGCTTAACGTTCCCTATAAAT
>JAFGKZ010000147.1 GCA_016928315.1 Calditrichaceae bacterium | reverse complement strand
TTGAAGAATTTATCAGCGATTCTAATTTCGCTCGGGATAAACAGCAGGGTATTCGCCTTCTGGATCAATTTCGTAATTATCTCACTCATTTTCTTGAAATGAAAAAAATTGATGATTTATCCATGGATGATATCGAAGAATTTTTTTCCGTAGTGCTTCCTCACGAAATGCTTTCGGAAGATGAGCCGTGTTTTGACAGTGTGAAGGAAGTTTTTTTCAAGTTTCTTGCCTATCTGGAGTTTAGCCGGAATTTATACATGCATATACCTTTTGAGAAATTTATAAACAGACACTTGCCTGAAATTATCCGAACGTACAAAATGACTAATAATTATCTGAAAAAATACCCGTTTGTAAATTTTTTAATGTCGCCGGATAACAATGACAGCTCTCTGGTTGAAGGTTTTTATGAGATTCAAAAAAATGATCAGGATCAATATTCTATTAAAGATATTCATTTGAACACACAGTTAGAACCGGTTGATCTAAGCCGGTTAAAAGGATCTCTGGTTAGAGATACTGATATTTTTCATTGTCATTTTGTAAATAAAAATGGCATTTGGCAAATCGCTCACCTGGAACAAGTATATCCGGCTGTATCGAAATATTATTTATATTAGATCCTTACCGGTTCGTTCTTTATTTACAATACAGTTTTCATAAATTTCATCATGGCAGAAGATAATAAAAAAATTATTACAAATAATCGAAAAGCCCGTCACGATTATGAAATTATGGATACCATTGAAACCGGCATCGTTCTGTTTGGTACAGAGGTTAAAGCGGCTAGAGAGGGGCGGATTAATCTTACAGATGCCTATGCCCGCATTAAAGATGGTGAGCTCTGGCTTATCGGTATGCATATCTCTCCTTATTCGAAAGCAGATATGGAAAATCATGATCCCCTGCGTGAAAGAAAACTGCTGGTTCATCGAATGCAAATAAAACGGCTAAATCGACAGGTGGAGGAAAAAGGCGTTACGCTGATTCCGTTAAAAATCTATTTTAACCGGCATTTAATTAAAGTAGAGTTGGGTTTAGTGCGCGGAAAACGCAAATATGATAAACGGGCTTCAATTACCGAGCGTGATCAAAAACGTGATTTAGACCGGCTGCAAAAATCTTTCCGGTAATATTGGAAAATTATTGCATAGCTTATTAATCGCGCATATATTTTCGATAAGTTTCGCGGTGTTTACTATCGAATTCGACCAATTGGTTGAGATATTTATTCTGTTGCTGAAAGAGGACAGCTAATTGCCGATGGTGCGAGTTAAAAAACATATTTAAGTATTTATTATTTGGACTTACTTTATAAACTTCTTCTATGCCTTTCAACACTTTTTTAGAATAAGTAAATGCTTCTTTATATTTTTTCTCCTGAAAAAGATACATGGCTTCAAAAAAATCTGGTTTAACGCGGCGCAAGGGCTTGGTACGAATGTCGGTTATCACCTGGTATTCTTCATGGCGATCACTCCATCCTTTGGGATATTCGCTTCGCAGGCCCTGTTCAATAATATCTCGGGCCATATTGTATTGTGATTCTCCAAGAAACGGACCATTGGTATCCATTTCTCCGGCCAGCGTCATATAGGCATAATAGTCGAGTACATGAGTCAGTGGATCAAACATACCTTTTATATGATTCATGGAAGTTCCGGGATCATAGGGAAATTCCCAGTTTTTATCCAGAAATGCCTCGCCGGAATTACTGGTTAAGACAAACTGCGCGGAAAATAAACGCTCATGTGTTTGACGGACATTTGTGAAAATGATCTGAACCTGACATTCAACATCATATTCATACTCATCCTCTATCCATTCGTAATTATTGAAGTACTGTTCAATTTTATAGCCGAAATCAGATAACATTTTTTGTTCATCGCTTTGCAGATGTTCGTATTCAACTGATGCAGAAACTTTTAAAACCTGAGCTGAAATTAAAGCAAATGAATATACTATTAATATAAATGAAATTGTTAAGGTTTTCATAATTACCTCGCTTTATACAAAATGCATAAATATTTTATTTCTTTATGTAATAAATTCAAATACCTACCGGATATTAATATGAACTCTTTGCACACGCCGGGAAATCCAGCAGGTAATTTCATAAGGAACCGTACCCAGTTGTCTGCATAAATCAACATTGGAAATATTATGATCACCCTGTTTTCCGAGTAGGACCACCTCATCGTCAACATGCAAATTGGTTTCGCTGCCTATATCTACAATTATCTGATCCATGCAAACCGCACCAATGATTGGGTATCGTTTTTCTCTGATTAATACCTCGCCTGTATTGGTAAACCGTCTGTTATATCCATCTGCGTAACCAACCGGTATAACAGCAATATGTGTATCCATTTTTGTATGGAAACGTCGGCCATAGCTCACGGGTTCCCCGGCGTCAATTTTTTTTATGAAAACGATTTTGGATTTGAATGTCATTACTTCTTTGATACTATTCATTAATTTATAATTTGGATTGGGGGGATACCCATACAAAAGAGCTCCCGGCCGGACCATATCCTGATGAGCATCTTTCAGCTGCATAATACTACCGGAATTCGCAATATGATAAAGGATATTTCGTGAGTAATTGCCATTTATATATGATTTTATTCTTTCAAATTGCTCAAGCTGCTTTTTTGTATAATTCAGATCTTTTTCATCAGAACTGGAAAAATGTGAATAAAGGCCAACAACGTTGAACAATGATTCAGAAAATATTTTTTCAACGGCTAATTCCAATTGATCCATCCGAAAACCAACCCGGTTCATCCCGGTGTCAAATTTAATATGTACGCGAGCCTGTTTATTCAGCTGCCGGCAAACTGATTTTAATGGCTCTATTTGCCATAGATCCGTTAGGGTGATGTCAATATTATATTCAACTAATTGTTTATATGTCTCACTTAGATGGACGCCAAATAATAGGATGGGTATATCGACGCCTGCTTCCCGTAATTCAATGCCTTCCTCCGGATAAGCTACGCCTATAAATTCTGCACCTTCGTTAACCAGTGTTTTACTCACTTCAATTGCCCCATGACCGTAGGCGTTTGCCTTTAATACACATAAAACTTTAGCAGGATGAACCAGTGTTTTTACCAGGTGATAATTGTGTCGGAGATGATTGTGATCGATAATGACTTTTGTTGGTCCCATAAACAAAAAAAGAATTCCTTTAATCAGTTCAATTTATTTATAACAAATAAAAATAAAAATAGTGATTAATCAAAATATATTCAATAGAGTTGATTCGGCGTAATTTATTAATACGTGGCTAAAATGATTTAATAGCTTGCGGTAACGGCATTTGTAGAATTAAGATTCAATTTCGTAGAGACGCATTTTTTCCCTTAAAGTGGTTCGGGAAATATCAAGTATGCCGGCTGCTTTTGATTTATTGCCCTTAGTCCTCTGCAGAACATGATTGATGTGAATACGTTCCAGTTCCTTTATGGAGCAGTTTCCAAAATATTCAGGTTGTTGAATATTTTCATTTTCTGCTTTTAATGATTCAGGAATATCTTCTATACAAATCTCTTTAGAATTACAAATAAAGACGGCTCTTTCTATTACATTTTTAAGTTCATTGACATTGCCGGGCCATTGGTAAGTTTTTATTAACTGTTCGACTTGAGCGGACACCCATTTTATTTCTTTCTCGTAGATATAATTAAATTTCTGAATGAAATATTTGGCTAATAAAAATATATCTTCTTTACGTTCACGCAGGGGTAATAATTCGATTTCAAATGCGTTTAAGTGATAGAATAAGTCCGGGTTAAAACGATGATGCTTTACAAACCATTCGAGATTATGTTTTGTTGTACCGATTATACGAATATTTGCTTCAATTATATTTTTGCCGCCCATCGGCTTAAAGGTTTTATTTTCAAGATAGATTAATAATTTTTCCTGCACTTCCGCCGGTAGCTTTTCAATATTTTTTAATACTAATGTCCCGTTGGAATATTGTGAAAGTAAAGCCTGCCGCGGTGGCCCAAAAATGTCGTTTTCTGATTCGACACCAAAAATGTCACCTAATAATTCGCTGTTGGTGCCGTGTTCACAGTTCTTAATAAAAAATAAATCATCCCTTAAATTATTAGCCCGATGAATAGCTCTGGCAGAATGAATTTTACCGCTGCCAGATTCGCCTTTAATCAAACAGGGAGCATATCGCGCTTTACATACTAACTGAATAAAGTCATTTGTTTTTTTAATGGATGGGTGCTCACCCATTAATCCCGGCAAAATATTCTCTTTCGCTATAGAGTTTTTATCGTTGCTAAAACTATGCTTGCCGGCATATTCTTCGACTTCCTTTACAACGTCATTTAAATTTTCAGCTGCATTATTACGTTTGATCATTTTAAAAATTCTGGTTCCAAGAATGTTTTTTAACTCATCTGTTAAAGGATTATTGGAAATAAAGATGAATTGATAATAATAGGGCTGCAACGCTTGTTCCTTTATCCATGGCGGGACAGCGTACCAGGGTTCGCTTAAGTCGACAATAAACAAATCATAATAATTTCTGTAAATTTCTTTATGATTCGCCTCAATAAGTCTGAATAAATCCAGACTGTGGGTAAAATTGTCATTGCGGCGAACAAATGCCTGATATTGTTCAAAATTATCTGATACAAACGCTATTTTTAATTGCATATTTTCCGTAAAGAGTAGTTAATCTGTGCTTCTCATAACAATCCAGATCAATCCGGTTTAAAGGTTCTCGACAGATTATTCAAAGATTTTAGTGAAATCCTTTTTTAATATTAATTTTATCGTTAGTAGAATCGCCACATATTTAGTTTTCTTTACTAAAGAGCATGTTAAAAAAAGTTTTTACAGTATTTGATCTATTAAACATGTTTATTCTCATGCTATGAAAAACCAGTGAAATTAAATATTTAAAGAAATGAGAAAAATGCCTGAGTTTTAGTTTAGTGATATAAATATTTGGTGAAATAAGCAGTCTGCTAATATTTATTATCAATCATAAAAGAATAAAATGTAATTGCTCCAAGCTTTCCCCGAAAAGGGCGGCTTTTGTTGAGTGCGTGGCTACTGTTAATAAAAAAAATAATCACATCATCGCACACTAATCGCGTGGATATCTGAAAATAATTTAAAAATTGCCGCCATCTCAATGTATAGCAGGTATATTCTGAAATATCATGTGGATATGAAAATCGTTGAAATACTTTTCTTTTGATCGATATAATTTGAACTGATCATGCAAATTTATAATAGGCGGAAACAAATTGAGTATTTGATTTAATGGCCGATGCCGATATATTTTTGATATTGATCACATACAAATTAAAGGCTAAAAAATTAGATTAACCACGAAAATGATACAAAAAATCTTTTACATTTAACCTAACTATTGGAATTTTATGGAGCGTCGATCGATTAAGCGAATTCAAGTACCTGGAGCAAAAGTAAGGCTAAAAAAACCAGCCGGACTTGGCGTATTTAACTTATTATCTAAACCTTCTGAAATCATTGATATCTCTAAAAGCGGCTTGTCATTTCAGATAGATGAAGAATGTAGATATGGTGACACTATTTGTTTCCGTATAAGTTTTCCTGATGGCAGAAGTTTTAGTTTGAAAGGCAGAATTCGCTGGTATAATGATGGATCGCCAGAAAATCCTAGAGTTGGAGTTCAATTTTCCCCATTTGGAAGCGGGAAACATTATAACTCCATCAAAGCTCTTGAATACCTTCGGAATATGGATGGCCAGCAGCTTGAGATACGAAAGAAAGAGCCTGAAGGGGATACCAAACACTAAGTTTCTAACAAAAACTTTCCTTTTATATCACTCACCAGTTTGATCAAATAAATTAAAATCAATATATTGAATATAAATCATAATTATTTACTTTTAATTGAATATACATGAAGTTAAAACTCCATTGGCAAATTCTTCTTGCTTTTATAGTTGGTGTACTGATCGCGCAATTATCGAAATGGCTCGGTTTCGACTATTTTGTAATCCACCACCTATCTATTATTGGCGACATTTTTCTCAGGGCCTTACAAATGATTATCGTGCCGCTCATTATCTCATCAATAATTTCCGGTATTACCGGGATTGGAAGTGCGGAAAACTTCGGACGTCTGAGCGCTAAAACATTTGCTTATTATATTTTGACCAGCTTGATAGCGATAATTACCGGTTTATTTATAGTTAACCTAATTCAACCGGGGACAGGCGCTGAATTAACTTTGCAGGCAGCACCTGAAGGTATTCATGGCGATTTAAGTAGACTTAAAGACACCTTCATAAATATCATTCCAACTAATCCTCTGGCTGCAATGGTAAAAGGAGAAATATTACCAACCATATTTTTTTCCTTACTTTTTGGATTTTTTATTACCAAAGCCCCTGATCCTTATAAAGAAAAATTAACAAATCTTTTTCAGGGATTTTTTGAAGTCATGATGAAATTAACCCATTTTATCATTTTATTTGCTCCTATCGGTATCTTTGCTATCATTGCGAAAATTGTTGTTCAAACAGGGATGGAAATTTTCATTCCCTTAGCCTCCTATGTGGGTACAATCGTATTAGCTTTGGCTGCTCATGCTATAATTACTTTACCGATTATTTTGTATTTTGTGGCAGGTATTTCGCCCATGGCGCATTTTAAAGCGATGACAGCGGCCCTGTTTACTGCTTTTTCTACATCATCATCTTCTGCTACTCTGCCACTGACCATCAGTAGTGTAGAAGAAAATTCCGGTGCTTCAAATAAGGTAAGTAGTTTTGTGCTGCCTCTTGGCGCTACAATTAATATGGATGGCACGGCATTGTATGAATGTGTTGCGGCCATGTTTATCGCCCAGGTATATGGTATCGATTTAAGTTTTGGTCAGCAGTTCATTATTGTATTTACTGCGCTTTTAGCGAGTATCGGAGCAGCCGGTATTCCTATGGCTGGATTTGTTATGATGGCAATCATTTTAAATGCCGTTGGCTTACCTCTTGAGGGACTGGGATTAATACTTCCGGTTGATAGACCGCTGGACATGTTACGGACTTCGGTCAATGTTTGGAGTGACAGCTGTGGAACGGTAATTATTGCCAGATCAGAGGGTGAGAAGGATTTAAAGGTTCTAAGAAAAAATATAGATTAAAAAAATCCCGCTCATAATTGAACGGGATTTTGCAGGTCAATTTTATTGAAGATTTACTAAAACCTTTTCTATTTTGGAAAAAGCCCAGTTAATCTCTTCCTTAGAAATTACAAGGGGTGGCGCCAATCGTATTACATGTTCGTGAGTCTCTTTACACAATAGGCCTTCCGCCATTAATGCTTCGCAAAACCTGCGCGCTCCACCGGCTTCTTTTTTCAATTCAATTCCAACCCAAAGGCCTCGCCCGCGTATTTCATTGATATATTTTGTATCAATACTAAGTAACAGATCCATTAAATATTCACCGAGCTCCGCAGATCTATCTGCAAGATTATCATCAATTATAAC
This sequence comes from Calditrichaceae bacterium, assembly GCA_016928315.1. GTDB lineage: Bacteria > Calditrichota > Calditrichia > Calditrichales > Calditrichaceae > JAFGKZ01. The sequence goes on along the minus strand of JAFGKZ010000147.1, from coordinate 10,841 downwards.
ATCAAGGGCTTCGCAGGCAATAGCACAGGCAAGCGGGTTGCCTCCAAATGTACTGCCATGGGACCCGGGCTTAAATACATTCAGTATTTGCTTATTGCTCAGAACGGCAGAGACCGGATAAAATCCGCCGGAAAGAGCTTTTCCGACAATGATCATATCCGGTTTAACACCGGCTTCATGTTGATATGCAAATAGCTTCCCAGTGCGGCCTAATCCCGATTGAATTTCATCAGCGATTATTAAAACATTGTTTTCTTTACAAATATTGTAAACATCTTTTAAATAACCTTCGGGCGGTATAATAATTCCGCCTTCTCCCTGGATGGGTTCAAAGAGAAAAGCGACTGTATTTTTGGTAATTGCAGATTTGAGACTTTCCGCATCACCATAAGAAATTATTTTAAATCCAGGTGTGAAGGGCCCAAATCCTTCTTTATAATCGTTTTCTGTTGAAAAGCCGACAATGGTGGTTGTTCTGCCATGGAAATTATTTTCGCATACAATGATTTCTGCTTTGTTCGCTGGAATATTTTTATAATCGTATCCCCATTTGCGGGCAGCTTTAATGGCAGTTTCAACCGCCTCAGCGCCGGTATTCATCGGCAGACTGACTTCCATTCCACTAATGTCAGCAAGTTTTTTATACAATAAACTTAACTGATCATTGCGAAAAGCACGGGAGGTCAATGTAACTTTTTTTGCCTGTTCCATCATGGCTTTTAAAATGCGTGGATGGCAATGGCCCTGGTTAAGAGCTGAATAAGCAGCCAGAAAATCCATATATTTTTTATTCTCTACATCCCAGACCCAAACACCCTCGGCTCTGGAAATAATAATATCTAAAGGATGATAATTATGCGCACCAAATGTATCTTCAAGTTCTATGATTTCGCGCGTTTGCATCGTATTGCTCCTGTTCCGTATTTATATTAATACTAGTTCAAATAAGATCGCTAAACTTAGTCGATTTTAATTTCTAATTCAATTTAAAAAATATTTATGAATTTTAAAATATTGAAGCAGGGTAAAACTAATATTTGGAAGAAAATACCCACTCTCGTTCAGAAAGACGGGCAGTTTTTATTCTGTTTAGATTTCGTTAATACGAATACTTCCATTAGTTGTTTTTAGGTAAATGAGCGCGCCGCCATCATTTATTTCACCATAAAATTGGCGCCTGGATTTTCTGTGTTCACTTTTTATTGGTAAATCACAGCTGATTGATCCATTGGTCGTTTCTGCCTCAACATCTGCATTGATATCGGATGGCAAGTAGACTTTAATCGAGCCATTGGTCGATTTAAAAGCCATATCCTCCTTTGGATACATCTTATCCAGATAAACTTTAATTGAACCGTTTGTGGTTTTGCAGTTTGTTGAACCTTTAATATTTTCTGCAACAATTTTACCATTGGTTGTTTTCAGATCAATCAAACCTTCGCAATTTTTTACACTTAAGCCGCCATTAGTTGAATTCAAATCTAAATCCATCTTTTGCGGTACTTTTATAACGTAATCCACTGAAGCGCCGCCATGGTCACCTAAGCTGAACAGCCAGGATATAAAACCCCCATCGTTGTCCTTGTTTTTTTGCGGATGAATAGTCACAATCTTTAAATTATCGCCGGATTGATTAATTTCTATTTCCAGGTATTCCATTAGTTTTTCTGCTTTTTCACGGCTGCCGGCTCTCACTTTTTTATAGGCCGTGATTTCAATTTGGTTTTCCGTCCAGCTTTCCACATCTATAAAACCGTTCTGATTATGCACATGAACTGAAGAAATATTTTCGGCAGGGATTTTTTTTGTAAATGTTTCTTCCAAAGAGATCGCAAACGTATAATTAATCAATCCTGCGAATACAATCAGAAGGCTTATTTTATTTATATAATGATGCATGAATATCTCCATTTATTTAATCATCAAGACGGTAAACGGTAATGCCCCATTTTTCTTCATCACGCGGAGCGCGTTCGTTCCATTCATAATAGGAATGACTGTCATCGGACCGATAATTCACACTATAGGTTCCGGCATCCAGTGTAATAATGGTATCCACCTTACGATTCTTTCTGGCACCACCGGCGTGATCGGTATGATCATATCGCATTGTCCATACTCTTTTACCAGTCTGAACATTTTCTATCCAGCCGAAGTCATACATTTCATCCCAGTCACCTTCACCAATACATACGATCCTTATCCGCGTTTTTCTATCGATGTGAATTTGTTTACGCACCTGTTCATCATCGCCAATTTTTGTCAATTCAGCTAATATATCATTACTTTTTAAAATTTTGCGGGGTATAAATTTTACACTTTCATCATTGTCCACAGGATAAATACTGATACCATACATTTCGGGATCCTGCGGCGCCCTTTGATTCCAATCTTCATAAGAGTGAGAATCGTCTGTCTGGTAATGAACAATATATTGCCCCGTTCCAATTTTGATAATATCCTGAAACATCCGGTTTTTTGAAGCGCCGCCAGCATGCTGGGTATCTTTGTATCGCATTTTCCAGACAATTTCACCTGTATTGGCATTTGAAATCCAGCCGTAATCAAACATATCGCCGGATCGCCCTTCACCGATTGCATATATTCGGATTGAAGTTGGTTTAGTTACTTCAAAACTTTTTTCTTTGTATGCGTAATCACCAATTTTTACTAGACTTACAATGGCTTCATCATCTTTTTCAGAATATTTGGAAATGATGGAAGGATCAAAATCTTTATCGGTTATCCGCACCAAGATGCCCCAGTTAAAAGGATCATAGGGAGGATTTGCATTCCATTTTTCCGAAGAATGACTATCATCTGTTTTATAGTACACCAGAAAATCGCCTGCATCCAGTTTTATGGATTCTTTGATGATCTTGTTTTTTACAGCGCCGCCGGCATATCCTGCTTTCTCTTCTTCCATTGTCCAGACTTTTTTACGGCTTTTTGCGTCAAGTATCCATCCGTAATCGAACATCTTACCGTTATCACCTTCGCCAATTATAAAAATCTCTATCGCCGCCGGTTTAGCTAAGGAAAATCCCCGTTTTTCATAACAATTATCTTTGCATCCTGTTAAATCTACAATGGCAGATTCTTTAGCCATGCGCTGAAATTTTCGCACATCATCTTCATTATATACTTCATCAACACCGGAAACTTTAATCATCCAGTCTTCAGAGTTTTCTTCCCACCAGTCTTCATCACGAAATATTTTTTTTATAATTTTATCAAAACTTAAAAAACCGCCTTCAAAATTAAAATAATCAGGTTCAACGGCGGAGTAATATAGTTCATAATCACCTTCGTTTAAAGTTATGTCGGCGTTAAATTTTCTTTTCCATTCTGACCAGCGATCTTCTTCTGTATTATCAACGGTCATCCGCCAAACCATTTCGCGGGTTTTCGAATCCAGTATCCATGCGTAGGCATATTGATTATGTTCGTCCTGTTGATAATTCTGAATTTTCTTAACCCAGCGATCAGCGCCCGCCCCAACCGCTTCGATGTGAATGGTTTTCTGAGTTTTTAACGAAAATCCGGCAAAACTGATTTGCTGCCTTCCCAGATCTCGCAACTCCAATTCCTGAGCCTGCGATTGAGCCAGTCCAACCGAGCAAAAAAATAAAAGTGCTGTCGATATTTTATTTATACGATTTGTCATATAATTTAAAATGGTTTGCTCAACCTGTATGTAATTGTAAATGGTTTTTCTGCCGTATCCAGTCGTTTTGCAATATTGATGCGCATATTGCCATCTCGGGTGCTGAAGGCAATTCCAAAATCAGATTTCAGATCGTTCCATTGTAAATGCGAAAAACCATCATAAATTTTATCTTTATCTGTTACATCATAGCTATGCCATGCATTTCCGAAATCAAAGAAAAATATATACTGAATTTCATCAATCAAAGGTATTCCGGTTGAAAAAATTTTAGGATCGATATTATATTCGATATTTCCCAGCAGCATACGGTCGTAACCGCTCTGAAAAACTGCCAGTGTATCTATGCCGCTTTGGAACTGCTTAAATCCGAATCCGCGTAATGTGCTGATGCCGCCCAGCTCAAATCCCTTCTGAACCGGCATTTCACCATCACCCGTTCCAATTTTTAATCGCACATCAATGCGTTCATATCGTCCGGTTTTTTGATAGGTACGTAATTCCAGAATATACTGGTTGAATGAGAAATCACTATTTATTTGTGAATTGGATGTTTCGCCGCTGAGTTTTGCATACCAGCCGCGGCTGGGATTCTTTTTGTTATTGCGGGAGTCGTAATATACTTCGCCATAGATACTGCGCATGTTTCCTTCTTCTACGATAGGATTTTCTGTAAAATTTCTCCCGCCACGGAATAAGGACCAGTCTGTATTCTTTTCTAAGGACTTGTAATTATCATTTCGATAGCCGATTTTTCCCTGCAGGAAGATACTAATATTCTGGCTGGCATGAATATCAAATCCATAGCGGCGATAAAAATCCTGAAAATCTTTATGCAGAAAGAATGCAGCCAGGCTGTTTTCATCGGGAGTGATCATCCAGTTGTCACGGGTATCGGTAAAATCATAAGCAGATACGCCTAATTCAAATCGGTAATCACGCTGATCGAAAAACCAGCGGTCGAGTCCGATTTCATAATTCCAGCGCTTCTCCTGGAATCCATAACCAAGTAAGCCATGAAGGGTGAATTTATTATACTTACCGCCAATACTTTTGGGAATTGATGCGCCCAGAAAAAATCCCTGAACCCTGTTATATCTTAAAAGTATGTCCGATTCTTTTTTACCCAGCGGCAGGGTGCTGTAGTTGTCATCATATCGATTGGTATAACGCCGAAAACCGGATCGACTTTCATCTTCATCAAAATCATCATCCCATTCCTCACGAGGAAATAGATTTTTTACTTTAGTCTCGATTTGATTGCCATTGATTAAACTTTTTTCTTCCTGATAAATATTTCCATCTATGCTGGTTACATTGCCGTTAATAACTGCAGAGTTTTCAATTTTCACCTTGCCCAGGATAACCAGAATATCGCCATCAACCTGACCCTTTACAGTCAGGTCGGCGTCAACTACAATAATATTGCCATCAATTTTTTCATCGATACCTACAACGGTATTTTTTTCGTATCGGTAATCCGTTTTATCTGATTTACCAATATATTTTTCATAGGCTTTTTTTTCGATTTTTTTCGCTGAAATATCATAATCTTCGGATTTCTGCGCGAACAGACCGCTGAAAACAAACAAGATAATTATAATTGTACCAACATTTTTTAACATGTCAATTCTCCATAAACTAACGGTTCATAATTTACGCAGGAATATGCGTAAAGTTACATCTCTGATCATTTAGCATGTAAGCTAATATACCGTGTTTATAGTCTGTTTATATTCTTTTTTAATTTTATTTCTAAACTAAAGATAAGAATTTTTCTGTCAGAATGTTCTTACATTAATCTTATCATTGAATCTGAAATTTAACATCGCTCTCGCCGTCAAATATAATTTTTTTTTAGGTTCCATGCAAAGATGCTCTGACTATTCAGATTCTATAAAAGTTGGCCGGTCGCAGGCATGGATAAAATTAAATTTGTTGGAATTTATAAACATCTTATATTTGCCATCTCGGGAATAAATATAACCTTTTTTATGAAAGCTTTTCTTTCCTGATGAAAGACATAGTAAAAGCCCCAATGTACCGCTATTTAATGGTACTGACGATAGCCTCGATGGTTGGATTGCAGACATGGCGCACACTGTTTAATAATTTTGCTGTGGATGTGGCGCATCTGCAGGGCAACCATATTGGAATGATTCAGGCGGTAAGAGAAATACCCGGCTTTTTAGCCTTATTGGCAATTTTTGTAATTCTAATTATTAAAGAACATAAGCTTTCAGCTTTGTCTATTTTTTTTCTTGGAGCCGGCGTTGCCCTCACCGGATTGTTTCCCTCATACATGGGATTACTGGTAACAACATTGATAATGAGTTTTGGTTTTCATTATTACGAAACAACCAACCAATCACTAACTTTACAGTATTTTGACAGAGAGGTGTCGCCGTGGGTATTTGGCAAATTAAGAAGCTACGGCGCGGCCACTAATGTTATTATTGGATTAATTATTTTCGGGATATCCATTTTTTTAAGCTATAAACAAATTTATCTTCTTATTGGTATTATGATTGTATTGGCATCCGTCTGGGCGTTTGCTCAGAATCCGACCAATGAAAATATTATTCCTCAAAGAAAAAAAATGATAATAAGAAAAAAATACGGGTTGTTTTATCTGCTTACTTTTTTATCCGGAGCGCGGCGGCAGATTTTTGTTGCCTTTGCGGTATTTTTATTGGTAAAGAATTTTAAATTCAGCGTTCAGGAAATCACCATTCTTTTTGTGATTAATAATATCGTAAATTATTTTTTAAGTCCGATCATCGGAAAGGCAATTATCCGCTATGGTGAACGCAAAGTTCTATCGGTTGAATACACTACCCTTGTATTTGTTTTTATCGCTTATGCCTATATTGAGTCCAAACTGATTATAGCTGTTCTTTATATTATTGATCATATTGTGTTTAATTTTGCCATAGCCATTAAAACATATTTTCAAAAAGTTGCCGATCCCAGGGATATTGCGCCGAGCATGGCAGTCGGGTTTACTATAAATCATATTGCCGCGGTAGTGATACCGGCCATTGGCGGTTTATTATGGATGATTAATTATCGGATACCCTTTTTAGCAGCAGCAGCTATGAGTCTCATATCGTTACTAGCGGCTCAGTATATCAAAGTGCGTAATCCTTAAAAAATCACTATATTTACCGAATATAATTTATGGATATTTATTGTACTAAAAGAAATAATACGGAAATATAAATTTAATAGAATGCATTTATAACAAGAGTAATAATTCGCTGCGTTTTCATTAAATAGGAAGTGAAACATATTTATCGATTTCAAGTATGAATTAAAACGTAATTTAAACGGGACACTATAATGAAAAGATTTTTTAACATATTTTTACTACTGACTTTTATCGGGATTTCGACTACAGCCTATACCGGGGACAGCGCTTCGGTTTCCTCTTTGAATCTGATGCCTGAAACCTTTCACCCGCGGGTGGAACAGGCTATAATGTTTGCTCTGAATCGGTACCACTATAAAGATATAGTGCTGGATGACTCTCTATCCGCACAGATGTTTGATCAATATATTGAGCGGCTTGATTACAATAAGAGTTATTTCCTTAAAACCGATATTGATACTTTTCAAGAATATCGCTATGCCCTGGATGAAGCGATTTCCAATGGAAACCTTGATTTTGCCTATAAAGCTTATAAAGTATTTCAGAAACGTTTTACCGAACGCAAGGATTATATCGATAAGATACTGCAAAAAGGATTTGATTTTACCATCGATGAATACTATCGCCCGGATCGCAGCGATCAGCCCTGGGCGGAAACACCGGCCCAACTGGACAGCATCTGGAGAAAACGTATTAAAGATGAGGCGCTTCGTTTAAAACTTACCGGTAAAGAATGGGAAAAAATAGTTGAAACTCTGCAGAAACGATATGATAATTATTACCGCAATATGCAAAAAAGCCAAAGCGAGGACGTATTTCAATATTACATGAATGTATTTTCCCAGTCGTATGATCCGCACACCAATTACATGTCGCCCAAACTCAGCGATGATTTTAAGATACGCATGAGCCAATCGCTGGAAGGTATAGGCGCATCTTTGCGCACGGAAGGGGAATATACCAAGGTTGTTGAGGTGATCCCGGGCGGCCCCGCGGATAAGAGCGGTTTACTAAAAGCCAATGACCTGATAGTCGGCGTCGGCCAGGATGAAGAAGGCGAAATGGTTGATGTAATCGGCTGGCGTATTGACGATGTGGTGCAGTTAATACGGGGACCCAAAAGTACAACCGTGCGGCTGCAAATTTTACCCGCAACTGCGCCCATCGATGAGCCGGCACATACCATTCAGATTGTCCGGGATAAAGTGAAGCTATCCGATCAGGTGGCTACCGGGGAAATTATGGAACTGGAAGAAGGCGGACAAACATTCAAACTGGGTGTGATCGAAATTCCTTCGTTTTATTTTGATTATGAAGGCATGAGAAAAGGAGATACTTCCTTTGCCAGTACGACGCGCGATGTTAAACGAATAATCGGGGAAATGAAATCACAGAATATTGATGGAATTTTGATAGATCTTCGCGGTAATGGCGGCGGATTTTTGAACGAAGCTATCGACTTAACGGGTTTATTCATTGATCAGGGCCCGGTTGTTCAGGTGAGAGATTCAGACAACAGATTAAGTATTGAAAGGGATGTGGACAATTCGGTTGCGTATTCCGGCCCGCTGGCGGTGCTTGTGGATAACTTTAGCGCCTCAGCTTCGGAAATTTTTGCGGCCGCTATTCAGGACTATGGACGAGGCATTATTCTGGGGAATCAGTCATTTGGAAAAGGGACCGTACAAAATATTATTCAACTCAACAGATTTTTTCCAAGAACTGATGAAAAATTCGGGCAATTAAAATTAACGGTTGCTAAATTTTACCGGATTAGCGGCGGCAGTACACAACACGTTGGCGTTATTCCCGATGTTTCTTACCCCTCGCGATTTAAACATGAAGAAGTAGGCGAAAGCTCGCAGGAAAATGCCCTGCTCTGGGATGAAATCGATCCGGTGCAATACAGCCAATGGAATGGTGATATGACGTCTATTATTAAAACATTGAATGCTTCCCATTTAGCCCGGGTGCAATCGGATGTTAAATTTCAAAATCTGCTTGCAGAGATAAAGGCACATAAAAAGCGGGATTCACAGAAACTGATATCGCTGAATGAGGCGGAACGGCTAAAATTACGGGATGAAGCTAAAGCCAAAAAAGAAGCCAGAGAAGAAGAAACAGATGACAAAGATGATAACAAAGAAGAAGATTTGTTCTTAACTGAAAGTACCAGAGTACTGGGTGACTGGATACAACTGGCCGGGAGAAGTAATTAACTGAAAAAAATAACAAGATGATACGGCAAAGCTTTATACTATAAGATACCAAAAAACACTGGATCCGGTAAGGGCTGATAAATCCCTGCCTGCCAGTCAGCCTGCAGTACAATTTTGATTATAAAATGTGAATCGTTGTTCACGCCCTGTTAACAATCGTTCACATCCTGTGAACGATCCTTCCGCATATTTAACCTAACCTAACCTGTTGTTTATACGTCTATTACAAAATTTATCCTTGTCTGGCATAGTATTTGTCATTATAATATTTCAATAAGTCTTTTAAAACATTACCGCGATCCGACTCCCATATAAAAATATAAAAGACTTAACTTATCGTAAACGAATAATTTAATATGTTAAAAAATATAAGGTAAGCTGGATAAGTTCATTGAACAGGATAGACCACTCATTTTGTATCTACAACAGATAAAGGAGGTGATTTATATTATGATATGACCTATATTTAATCAAAAATTAAAGAATACTATCAGAGGAATAACTATGTTTTTAGATTGCATTAAAAAAATTTATTGTAAGATGTTTTTAATGTTCATTTTTTGTCTTTTTTCTTTTCTCATGTTTTCTTGTTCTGATTCTACTGCTCCACCGGATAATGGCAGCCTTGACACCACCAGTCATAATTTTAACTGGACTGTGGATACAATTGGCGATGGGACCACCTGGTTAAATTGTGTATCCATAATTAATGAAGATAATATATGGATTGGCGGATCTATTAATTCCGGCAATAGTAATGTCATGCACTGGAATGGCAAGGAATGGGAATATATACAAATTAGAGATGAGCAATATAATATTCCATTAACCGGAATTGAAGATATTTGGGCTATATCCAATGATAACATTTGGATAGGTATTGGAAGTATTTATAACTATGATGGCACTATAGCGAATTTATCCTACCTTCGAAATATAAATACAGGAGAGCGTGTAACTTCCTTGTGGTATAACACCCCTGATGACATATACGGTGTTGGGCAAGATGGAATTATCGTGCATTATGATGGTACAAGCTGGCAACAGATCAATACAAATATGACTACTACAGTTATGGATATCTGGGGTTTTATAAACAAACAATCAAACCAAAAAAAAATACTTGCCACAGTATCAACCGACTGGTATTCAATATCAGATGATTATAAGATATTATCAATAAAGAACAATTCCTATCAGGATACTCTTAAATGGAAATGGCCGGAAGAACGTCCGCTCATGAGTATTTGGTTCGGTCAAGACTCCATGGTCTATGTTGCCGGTAGTGGAATAGCAGTTTATAAGGATAGTGCCTGGCTTGATATTGAAAGTATACCACCTCATGGAGTATATAAGATACGTGGATCTGCCTGGAATAATATTTTTTCAGCAGGCCAACGGGGTATAATAACGCATTACAACGGCTCAACCTGGCATGTTTATAACGAGCTTGAGTTTGACCACGGCAGTTTAAAGGATTTGGCGGTAACAAGAAATATGGTTGTCGCCGTGGGTACGATTGGAGAAAGAGGAATAATAATCAGAGGTAACAGATAGGATACATGAAGAGGAGAAATATTAATGAAAAAATATTATATTTTTAATTAAATAGAATTATCCAAAAAGGAGGTGATTTTGATTATGATATGACGTATGTTTGTTTGTAATAATTTTACACAGAGGATATTTTAATATGAAAACGACTAGATACAAATTTATTTTAAACAATAACCAACAGCAAACTAGCGACACAAATAAATTTTTTACTCTTTTTAATTTTACCTTCTCAAACCTGCCAACTGAA
>JAFGKZ010000146.1 GCA_016928315.1 Calditrichaceae bacterium | reverse complement strand
GTTATAAATAGTTGAAGACAGTACGTTAAACAGAATTTATTGAAATAGGATTAAACATGTTCCGCGAAGTTTCAAGCAAACTCAATTTACCGAATCTGGAAAAGGAAATATTAGACTTCTGGTCTAAGCATGATATATTCAAAAAAAGTTTAGCCTTGCATGAGACGCACCCGCTTTATGTATTTTATGAAGGTCCGCCGACAGCTAATGGCAAGCCCGGCATTCATCACGTGTTATCACGTACGATTAAAGACATCATCTGCCGTTACAAATCCATGCGCGGTTACCATGTACCGAGAATAGCCGGCTGGGATACCCACGGCCTGCCGGTGGAGATTGCCGTTGAAAAAGAGCTGGGCTTAACACAAAAAAATGAAATTGAAAAAATTGGCATCGATAAATTCAATAAAGCCTGTAAAGACCTGGTTAATAAGCACATCGAAATGCACGAAGGCTGGCAAACGCTTACCGATCGCATGGCTTACTGGATTGATCTGGATGCGGCTTACATAACTTACAAAAACGAGTATATCGAATCGGTGTGGTGGGCGATTAAGCAAATTTATGATAAAGGACTGATCTATCGCGGATTTAAAATTGTACCACAGTCGCCGACCATTGAGACGCCGCTGAGTTCGCACGAATTGTCTCTGGGCTATAAAGAGGTAAAGGATCCCAATTGCTATATTAAAGTGAAGATCCAAAGCTGTCCCCAAAAAGAACTGATCGGCAAAGAAATACTGGTATGGACGACCACACCCTGGACACTGATTTCCAATGTGGCAATGGCTGTCGGTTCGGATATTGAATATGTGTTAGTCCGTAATACGCGCGTTATGATAAGCGGAGATACAAAAGAAACTGTTACAGAGGAACTGGTTATGGCTAAGGCCAGGATGGAAATGCTCGATGGCGACGCCGAAATATTGATGACCTTTACAGGTAATGAATTAATCGGAACAGTTTATGAGCAGATATTTGAGTTTCTGCCAATTGACCGGGAAAAGTATCCAAACGCATTAACGGTTTTAACCGGTGATTTTGTATCGACTGAAGATGGTTCCGGCGTTGTGCATATTGCCCCTGCCTTTGGTCAGGATGACTATGAGATGTCGCGGAAATTCAATCTTCCATTTTTACAGCCGGTTACGCCGGGCGGACGATTTACCGATGACGTAGGTGAATTTTCCAATCGAACCGTTAAGACATTTACCTATATTGATCATACAGAAGAAGGTGTTGACAAAGACGTTGTTATCGGTCTGAAGAAACGAAATAAATTATACCGCAACAGTTTTGATTATGTACATAGCTATCCCCACTGCTGGCGTACGGATAATCCGATTATTTATTATGCACGGGAATCCTGGTTTATTAATTCACCGCACTATAAAAATAATATGGTGGAACTGAATAAAACCATTAACTGGAATCCTAAAGAAATTGGTACTGGCCGATTCGGCAACTGGCTGGATGAAGTTAAGGAATGGTCGCTTTCCCGTGACCGTTACTGGGGCACGCCGCTGCCGCTATGGGTTAGCGAAGATAAAGAAGATATTATTGCGATTGGTTCAATAGAAGAACTGAAAAATGGATTGTATGAAAATGATGACGGCAGTGTAAAACCAATCTCTGCGATGAGTAATGAGATTGATCTGCATCGTCCCTTCGTGGATAAAATAATATTCAAAATGAATGGGAAAATTTACAGGCGCACCCCGGAAATTATAGACGTTTGGTTTGATTCCGGATCCATGCCCTTTGCACAGTTCCATTATCCATTCGAAAACAAGGCTTTGTTTGATAAAAGTTTTCCCGCCGATTTTATTGCTGAAGGCATTGATCAGACCCGCGGCTGGTTTTATACGCTCCATAACATTGCGACGGTTTTGTTCAATAAACCAGCCTTTAAAAATATTATTGTAAATGAATTGATTTTGGATAAAGACGGACAAAAAATGAGTAAATCCAAGGGCAATGTCGTATTTCCAATGGAAATGATGGAAAAATACGGCGCGGATGCTTTGCGCTGGTATTTTATCGCCGTCAGTCCGCCCTGGATTCCGAAAAAATTTGATGAGAATGGTATTCAGGAAATTATCCGCAAGTTTTTTACAACGCTGATCAATGTATACTCATTCTTTGTGCTGTATGCGAATATCGATAAATATAGCGGAAGCGAAGAACAAATTCCCATGGATAAGCGCCCTGAAATCGATCGATGGATTCTTTCCCGGTTATACTCAGTTACTGAAACTGCCCGCAAACATCTGGATGATTATGAAATTACCAAAGCAGCCAGGGCGCTCAGCGATTATATGATTGACGATGTATCCAACTGGTATGTCCGCCGTAATCGCCGGCGTTTTTGGAAATCGGAATCCGGTAAGGATAAATTGGCAGCCTATCAAACACTCTATGAGGTGTTGATGGTATTTTCCAAATTAATTGCGCCGATAGCGCCGTTCATATCCGAAGAGATTTATCTTAATCTCAAGAAAGAGGATGAACCTGAAAGTGTGCATTTATGTACTTTTCCGGAAATTACGGATCGTGAAAAACGGTTAAAAGATCAGGCGCTTGAAGACCGTATGGGAATGGCGCAAAAAGTTGTGTCGATTGTGCGTGCTTTACGTAATGATCAGCAGATTCGCGTACGTCAGCCGTTGAGTCAATTGTCGTTTTTTGTCAAGTCGAACCAGCAAAAGGACGATATTCAGCAAATGAAACAGATCATCTGTGAAGAAGTCAATGTTAAAATGATAAAATTTGTGGATGATGAAAATGACCTGGTAGTGAAATCAGCCAAGCCCAATTTTAAAGTTCTCGGGGCTAAAGTTGGCAAATTAATGGGACAGTTGGGCGGCGTGATTAAAGCATTCAACGCTCAGCAGATTAATGAGATTGAAATGGACGGCCATACCAATGTTTATATTGACGGGCATGAAATGAAACTGACAGACGATGATGTTGAAATTACCGCGCAACCAAAAGAGAACCTGGCGGTGTATTCGGAAATCGGGCTGGTTATTGGTCTCAATTTGGAACTGACCGACGAATTGATTGAAGAGGGTTTGGCCCGTGAATTTGTCAACCGGGTTCAGAATTTCAGGAGAGAAGCCGGATTTGATGTGACGGATCATATTATAATTCATGTTGGTGATATCCCAGATAATATGCAGAAGGCTATATCTAATCAAAAAGCCTATATTTGCAATGAAACTTTAGCTGATGAAATTAAATTTGAAGGTAAGGACAGAGGAACAGTTTTCGATACTAAAATTGAAACTGATACAATTAAAATCGGATTAATAAAGAATAGCTAAAAAACTGGAGGAATATAAATGGCAGAAGAAATCACTGAAAAAATGTCGCAAAAAGACCTGGATTATTTTAAAGACATTCTGCTGAAAAAAAGAGAAGAAGTTCAGAAGAACCTGGAATATCTTAAAACGGTTGTTCTGGATGCAACAACTAAAGAAGCAACCGGCGATCATTCTTCTTACTCATATCATATGGCCGATCAGGGAACCGACGCCATGGAGAGAGAAAAGGCATTTCTGTTTGCTTCCCGCGATGAAAAATATATCAAACAGATTGACGAGGCTTTGGATCGTATTAAAAACGGCACCTATGGTATTTGCCGTGTAACCGGTAAACTAATCGGGAAAGAACGGCTCGAAGCGGTGCCGACAACCACGATTAGCGTGGAAGCTAAAAAAGCCGAATCTAAAGGCAGATAATAGCTGAAATGAAAAGCGCATTATCCATTAAAATGACACCGTTCATAATTGGATGTATGGTGATTCTTGACCAGGTGAGTAAGTATATTGTTAAAACTCAAATGAATCTTTTCGATTCCAAACCGGTATTGGGCAGTTTTTTTCAGATTACTTATATAGAAAATGACGGGGCTGCATTCGGTGTGCAGTTAGGCAGTCCAAAAATATTCCTTACTCTTTCTGTGATTGCCGCCATTCTTGTATTTTATTATTTAATTAGAATGCGTGATAAAAATTGGTTGCCACAGGCGGCTCTGGCATTGATTGCAGCCGGAGCAATCGGTAATCTGACTGATCGCTTTTTGTATGGCAAAGTGGTTGATTTTTTTGATGTTGAATTTTTTGATATCTCAATTCCTTCCTTCAATTTATTTGGATGGACTTTATCCGCTTACTCGATGACCCGCTGGCCGGTTTTTAATGTAGCTGATATTGCGATTACCTGCGGAATGATTATTATGGTATCCTACCTTGTTTTTGTAGGCGATCCATTGGCGTCATTTCAAAAACAACCCGCGGTGTTGAGTAATGGATCAGACGGAAATAATTGAAATCCCCGAACATACCGAACCGCAGAGACTGGATAAATTTTTATCTGATACATATCCCGATAAAACCCGTTCCGCATTAACAAAATTAATTAAGTCCGGATATGTCCGTATTAATGATCAGCAAGTTAAAAGCGGTCACATTGTTCATCCGCATGACCGGATACAAATAACTTTTCCGAAAGAAGAATCTTCTATCCAGCCGGCAGATATACCCATCAATATCATCTATGAAGATGATCATATTATTGTAATAGATAAAGAAGCCGGATTGGTTGTACATCCGGGCAGAGGCACCGAAAATGATACCCTGGTGAATGCGCTGTTATTTCATACAAAAGATCTGTCCGGTACAAATACAGAAGAACGGCCGGGTATTGTGCACCGGCTGGACCGGTTTACCAGCGGTTTACTGGTGGTAGCCAAAACGGATCAGGCCCATGTGCATCTGCAAAAGCAGTTCGATACGCGGACCATTCACCGGACATACTGGGCGCTGGTTTGGGGTAAAAAGGAAACGGAGCATGAAACGATAGAAACCTGCATCAATCGCAGTAAAAAAGATCCGACAAATATGGCTGTGAGCAAAACAGGCCGGAATGCGATTACTCATATAAAAACTTTACAGACCTTCGAGTATGCTACTTTACTGGAAGTTGCACTGGATACAGGCCGCACGCACCAGATACGCGTCCATTTGAATTATATGCATCATCCGGTGATTGGTGATCCGGACTACAACGGCAGGGAAAGCCAATTAAACCGTCTGCCGCATAATTTACGAAAGCGCGGAACCCATTTATTGAAGATTTTACAGCGCCAGGCTTTGCATGCCAAAAAACTTACCTTTCTTCATCCGGGTACCAACAAGCAGGTCGAATTTGAATCGGATTTGCCTGCGGATTTTGCCGAAGCGCTGGCCAAGCTGCCGGATTTGTTTTTGTTAGGTGAATAATCTGCAAGTATCACGATACAATAGTATAATGTGAGGTGTCACTGAATTGCATAAAATAATACATTACACTGTTACGTATGTTGTAGCCGAAATCATTAAATAGCGCTACAATAAATGATTAAAATAATAGTATAAAAATGGATGAATTTTTTAAAGTTTTTAATAATAATTTTTTAGATATCATTATCTCAATCGGATATGTAAATCTTATTGCACTAGGTATAGTACTGTTATCATACATTATAGAAAAATTAACGGGATTGAAATTATTGATAGAACATTATACATGGGTAAAAAGCGAATATAATGCTGAAACTCTTTCAATCGGAGATACAGTCTATTATTTTATCTTAAATCTAATAGTTTTTATTTATAATATTTACAATGGGAAAATCGAATTTCATGTAATATCTTTAGTAACTTGGTTATTTATAGTGGGTATTTTAACTCAAATCTTTTATTCATTGCACAGAAAATACCAGAAGATTAATCCAAATAAATCAGATGATGATTACAGTTAAGCTGGAAATGCAGAGTTTTGTTTTTCAACAGAATTTAACGTTTTTTATATGTTTAAATCCATCTGCCATCTAAAAAAGGGTAATGCAAACTACCTGTCCGGATCAGATAGGGTCTACAGGTTTGCTGGTGTTACCTTCAGCTGCACGTCCTGTGCTTTTCTAAAAAATGTTTTCATGGTTAATGCTAATGTATCAATAAAAAAACATGAAATATTTTTAAATATATATTAGATTTATATAAAATTATGTGTAGGAGTAATTAAATGACTATTAAAGAAAAAGCTAAAACGACGATCGATAACTTGCCTGAAGATTCCACTATGGATGATATAATGCACGCCCTCTATATTCAATCCAAAATAGAACTAGGGGAACGGGAAATAGAAGAAGGAAAAGGAATCCCTCATGCTGAGGTTAAAGAGAGGCTGCTAAATAAATGGGCAAAGTGATATGGTCTCCAACAGCCTACAAAGATATAGACCTAATCGCTGAATACATTGCCCGTGATTCGGTTGACAGGGCAGCCCTTTTTGTTACAAAACTGATGGAACAGGTCGATGCCGTATTGGTTTCTTATCCCAACTCAGGACGAAAAATCCCGGAAATGAATGATGAATCATGGCGTGAATTAATATATGGTCCATACAGGATAATGTATCGCATTAAAGAAAATGATGATGTTTTTGTTGCTGGTGTTATTCATGGGGCTAGGGACTGGAAGCCTTAATAGTTTCGTTCTTTGAAAACCTTTACATAGTAACTTCAAAAAGCCTTTAGGCAAAATTTATTATTTATGATAAATTTTCTGCGTAATAGCACCTATTCGGCGCAAGGTATTATCGCAGCGAAGCGTAGATCCGCCTACTGGCGGATGACCCGGAAATTGCAAGATGGATGTGTGTGGATCCAATGGCTGACATGGCTCCATCAATAACACCATATCACTATGTAAGCAATAATCCATTGAGTTTTATAGATCCATTTGGATTATGGGAGATTAGATTTGATCAAAATGGTAATTGGATAGAAAACTATGATGATGGAAGTGAAGATATTTTTGGTGCTGTTTATGAGTATGATGAAGATGGCAATATGGGTGATAAAACTATGGATTTAGTTTTTAATCATACACAAAGTGCAGATCCTTATGCTGATGATGGTACTACAATTCTGGATGATTTTACTGGTGGTTACCTTACAGGAGTAGATTTAAATTTTGAAAGTAGTTTTAATATGTTTATGAGCAAATCTGGTGCTAACGAAGATAAAGGATTTTTTGGGAAATACTTATATGCATTAACTGAATCTGACGGTGGCAATTTAGATTTTACAACTTATGGTGAACTTAGTCAACGTAAATTACATATGGCTGGTGGAGTTGCATACAATTTCCATGATGCAAGTAATTTCTTATGGGGTATGGCTATGGGAAAATTAGGTTTTTCTAACTTTCCCATGTGGGCAGGATCTAATTTGAATGCTTTTTGGGATGGACAGGAACAATATAACGGTATAAGCAAGTTTTCCTGGACTGGTGATGCTACTGAGGATCAAAGAGCTATTAATAGAGGTTGTAGATGGAGCAAGAATCCATTCTGGCGGACTTGGAGGAAATAAAAATGAAATTTAAAGCTATTATTATTTTTATTATTTTGCTTTTTCTTGTTTCTTGTCAAAATAAACATAATCCTGAAAAAGTAAAACAGGTTTATAACGCTATTAAAAATGATATTATAATATTCAAGGATTATAATGTACAAAAAAGGGGAAAAGCTTTTATAGTATTTTTTAATAATGAAGGAAGCGCTCTTACTTTTTATAATAATACTGATAGTTCAGGCTTTGAATTTATTTTGAGAGATAGAAAATATTTTATTGAAAAGTCAAAAAGTTTTTACAAAAATTATAATTTTAATGACGAACAAAGTTTTATGACACATATGAATAAAATGATTAAAATATATAATCAATTAAAAGTTTATGCTGTTTTTGCTGAAAAGCGGGATAGTGTAGGAACAGCTATAGTAATTGCTATTAATCCTTATGATCTTCTAATTTTTTATCCAGAAGAAAATATAATTCAAAAGGATTTTTACGAATGGGCTTTAAATAGAGGTGAACTTTCTAAAATTAATAAAAATTGGTTTTACCTAAAGAAGACTCAACCTTTAAACATGAATTAATAGATAAATTTTATAAAATTATTCTAATTTACATAGAAACTTACCC
>JAFGKZ010000145.1 GCA_016928315.1 Calditrichaceae bacterium | reverse complement strand
ACGGTTTTTCCAGCCATTGATGGATTTATTTTTGAATTATCTCGAACGGGATGGCTATGGTATTGTTGCTGAACCAAATCGCAAAATAGCCATACCATTTTTTGAGAAATTGAAGAATTATGGTTACCGGTATACTATTCATTTTGAAAAAGTGGAACAGGGCGGTAAAACCATAATAATCTCAATATACTTGATCCAGCAATCAAAGTAATCCTTTTAAAAATAAATACTTGACTTTAATATAATTTACATTTAAATATTTCAGCAAAATGTATTAGGGGGAAATTTTAATCATATATTTAGGAGGATTTAATCATGCCGCTAACTTTACCGGATTTACCCTATGCAAAGAATGCATTGGAACCGCATATAAGCGAACGCACCCTGGAATTTCATTATGGTAAGCACCACCAGGCCTATGTAACCAATGGAAATAATCTGATCGCCGGTACCGAGTATGAGAACCTGCCATTGGAAGAAATAATTAAAAAAACGGCGGGTGATAAAGAAAAGGCTGGAATTTTCAATAATGCAGCGCAGGTTTGGAATCATTCATTCTATTGGAAGTGCATGAAGGCTAATGGCGGCGGCAAGCCGGTTGGCGCAATTGCCAATAAAATTAATTCTGATTTTGGCGGCTTTGAACAATTTGTGGATGAATTTAAAAAAGCGGGCGCTACTCAATTCGGCAGCGGCTGGGCCTGGCTTGTATTGGATAATGATAAACTTAGAATTGTTAAAACAGCCAATGCCGAGAATCCAATCACGCAAAATCTTAAACCGCTCCTGGTTGTTGATGTCTGGGAACATGCCTACTATCTGGATTTCCAGAATCGTCGCCCTGATTACCTGACTACTTTTGTTGATAAACTAATCAACTGGGACTTTGTGAATTCACAATTATGATAACCGGTTTATGGGAGAGGATCAAACGCCTCTCCTGTTTAAGTTTTTATCGTTGCATCAGACCATAATTATTTATTTGCTCAAAAAAATTTATTTTGTGTCGATGGATATAGCCTATAAATTGATTTAACAATAGAATACAAATGAATTTTGCATATCAGGCGGATAAATATTATTTTCCGACTCCTCTTTGGATAGGATAATTATACCGAAACTAAATTAATAAATGGAATATGGACGCAGTTAGAATATTAGTTATCGACGATGATCAGGCGCACCGTGAAGGCATGGTGCTTTTACTCGAGGATGAAGGTTACCAGGTTGATGAGGCCGATGGCGCTGAAGCGGCGATGGAATTAATCAATCAGCATCAATATAATTTGATTATTACTGATTATAAAATGCAAAATATTGACGGCATGGAATTGTTAAAAATGATTAATGATCACGATCCATTGCTTAAGGTAATTATGGTTACGGGTTATAGTTCCATAGAACATGCTGTTGAGGCTATCCATCTTGGCGCGCTGGATTATATACCGAAACCGGTTGATCCGGTCAAGTTAAAAAAAGTAGTGAGCCGGGCGATCAGTGTGCCGTCCATGGGGCATGAGCCCTCGGCGGAGGTAGGCAGAGTTCCTGCCAAATATATCCATTTTGATGAAATCATCGGTAAATCCCGTGTGATTAAAAATGTTGTTAAAAAGATTTCTCAGATTGCCAATATTGATGTGCCGGTTTTGGTTTTTGGCGAAAGCGGTACGGGGAAAGAACTGGTTGCGCGGGCAATCCATAACGCTTCGAACAGAGCCGAGGCTACATTTGTAGCTGTTAATACGGGAGCCATTTCTAAAGAGTTGATAATTTCTGAACTTTTTGGTCATGAAAAAGGTGCATTTACCGGTGCGGTTTTATCCAAAAAAGGCAAGTTTGAAGAAGCTGATAATGGTACTTTGTTTTTAGATGAAATCAGTACGATGAGTGAACAGGTTCAAATTGCCTTATTACGGGTTCTGGAAAATCAGCAAATTGAACGGGTTGGCAGTAATCGTACAATTCCGGTCAATGTCCGGGTGGTTGCGGCTACGAATGAAAATTTGGAAACACTGATTTCAGACGGCAAGTTCCGGGAAGATTTATTTTATCGATTAAATGTGTATTATATTGAACTGCCGCCCTTACGCGAAAGAAAAGAAGATATTCTGCTTATTGCGGATTATTTTATTGAGCGGTTTAATGCTGAATTTGGCAAAAATATTAAATCGATTGATGATGATGCCGCCGTACTATTGGAAAATTATCTCTGGCTGGGCAATGTTCGTGAATTGCGTAATATTATTTTACGAGCCATGGTCTCGGCTAAAGATACCATTAAAAAGAAAGATTTGCCGGATACGCTGATTAAAGGTATTGGCAAGGGGGAAGAAATTCGTTTCCAGGCAGGAACCTCTTTACCGGATATTGAACGTGTTTCAATTATTAAAACACTAAGAATGGCAAAAGGTAATAAACTGAAAGCGGCAGAGATGCTTGGTATCAGCAGACGATCGCTGTACAATAAACTGGAAGATTATGACATTAAAGATGAAGAATTCAGTTGATCGTAAAATAAATTCTGATGAATTTGAAATACTTTGCCAGTCCGAAAAAAAATTACTTTCCCATATTTCAAACGTTTTAGCCTGTCACAAACCGCAAAAATTTATTTATAAAAAAACAAAATCACGACCGGCAGCAGTACTAATCCCCATATTTTTCAAAAATAACCAGGCCCATCTGTTATTTACAAAACGCACTGATTATGTTGAACATCATAAGGGACAGATATCCTTTCCCGGTGGCAGCCGTGATGCTGCGGATCGCAGCCTTCAGATAACAGCGCTACGAGAAACAGAGGAAGAGGTTGGAATAAAAACCAATGATGTAACTATTCTTGGGCAGACGGATATGTTTTTAACGAATACGCATTTTCTGGTTACACCTTTTGTTGGTTATTATTCATATCCATATTCTTATACGATTAACGATGGAGAGATCGATCGACTGATTGAAATCCCCCTGCTTCATTTCTTAAATGATGAGACTTTTGAAATTAAACCGTATCAAAAAGACGGATATAATTGGCGGGTGCATTATTATTACTATGGCGATGAAGTTGTCTGGGGCGTCACCGGATTTTTACTGAGTAATTTTTTATCTATTGTTTTTGGATTGAATAGAAATATCTCTGAAGTAAACCCTGCCTGAAATTTAGTTTGTTCAAATCTCCCCTTTTTCATTATATTTCCCATCTTTATCAAACAGTGCTAAGCATTATGGAATTGATTTGAATACCAGGCAAAATATTAAATATATTAAGCGATGTTTTAATCTGGCCTTAAAGGGGCGGGGTTGGGTCAGCCCAAATCCTATGGTGGGCGCCGTAATTGTAAAAAACGGAAAAGCTATTAGTGAGGGCTGGCATAAAAAATATGGTCAGGCCCATGCGGAAGTGATGGCGTTGCAGAAAGCGAAACAGGATGTGAGCGGATCAACGTTATACGTAAACCTGGAACCCTGCTGTCATACCAATAAAAATACACCGCCCTGCGTGCCGTTAATCATTTCAAAAAAAATAAAATGCGTAGTTATCAGTAATGAAGATCCCAATCCGCAGATATCCGGTAAGGGTGTTAAGCAGCTTCGTGATGCTGGAATTGAAGTTATAACCGGTATTTGTTCAGAGGAAGGATATGAGTTAAACCGTTTCTTTTTTAATTATATGAAAAGCGGACTTCCTTATGTAACTTTGAAAATTGCCCAATCCATGGATGGCAAAATAGGTTTGAGTAATCAGGAACAAACATGGCTGACCGGCGAAGAAAGCAGAAAATTTGTTCATCAAATGAGAGCACAGTATGACGCAGTAATGATAGGATCGAATACGGTAAAAGTTGATAATTCGAAGTTAACCGTCCGTGAAGTTAAGGGAAGAAATCCGATTAAAATTATCATGGATGGGAAATTAAGCGTTCCGGAAAATTCGAAGATATTTCGGACAGCTCATACGGGTTCTATAATAATTTTTTGTGATAAAACCAATGATTCAAAGAAAATAAAATTACTGGAAAACCGCGGCGTTGAAATTATCCAATTAAAATCTAAGCGGACCGGATTGCTAAATTTACCGGAGGTATTAAAAATACTTGCAAAGAGAAAGATTATTTCCTTGTTTGTTGAAGGCGGGCAGACTATCTTCTCCCAGTTTCTTGAAGAAAATCAGTTTAATGAAATTACTATTCTGCAGGCTCCGGTGATGCTTGGAGAGGGGATTAGCGCGTTTACGAAAGCGTATAAGAATAAACTTTATGTTAAAAGAATTGAACCATTGGGCAGGGATGTAAAAATTATTTTGCAGAAATTATAATAATAAAATAATGAAATAGGACGGATAAATTTATAAATTAAACTATGTTTACAGGTATCATTGAAGAAATAGGAAAAATAAAGAAAGTCGAGCGGATTTCCGGCGGCTTTAAAATAAATATTTCCGCAAAAAACATTTTAAACGATATGAAAGCAGATGATTCACTTTCGGTTAATGGTGTTTGTTTAACCGTGGCTAAAAGGGATGATTGTTCCGTTTGGTGCGATGCAGTCGGCGAGACATTAGAAAAATCTACCCTTGCTTTAATTAAAGAAGGCGCTAAAGTAAATCTGGAAAGGGCGCTCAAATTATCCGACCGCTTGGGCGGACACATAGTGCAGGGGCATGTGAACGGGATTGGCGAGATTACACAAATTATAAAACGTGGGGAAAACTATTACATTGAAATTTTTCTGCCTGCTCATATAAATAAATATATAGTTGAGGAAGGTTCGATAACCGTCAATGGCGTTAGTCTAACTATCGCTAAAATGAATGAAGCCCGGATAGGGCTTTCGATCATTCCACATACATGGCAACATACAACGTTTTCCGATACAAAAATTGGTGAGAAAGTAAACATTGAAACAGATATTCTGGCAAGATATGTAGAAAAAATACTGAATAATTCCAGGGGAGAAGAGAAGTATTCTAAAAAATGGTTTGAGGAGTTGGGTTATTAAATGCGTAATATGAAATTTGATACCATCGAAGAAGCAATTGACGATATTCGTAATGGTCAGATGGTTATCGTTATGGATGACGCCGATCGTGAAAATGAAGGCGATTTAATTATGGCGGCTGAATTAATCCGTCCGGAAGACGTCAATTTTATTACCAGGGAAGCGCGGGGAATGCTGTGCGTTGCTATAACCAAAGAACGAGCCAAAGAACTTGATCTTGAATTTATGGTGCGTGAAAATACCGCGCTGCATGAAACGCCATTTACGGTGAGTGTGGATGCTAAAGACGGCACCACTACCGGAATTTCTGCTTATGATCGTTCTCATACCATCAGAAAAATTATTGATTTGGCTACTCAACCGGATGATCTGGCTAAACCGGGCCATGTATTTCCATTGATTGCGGAAAAAGGCGGCGTGTTAAAACGAGCCGGACATACAGAGGCAGCGGTGGATCTGGCACGGCTTGCCGGATTAAAACCTTCGGGAGTGCTTTGTGAGATCATGGCTGAAGACGGGACTATGGCCCGCGGTGATAAACTTATCGATTTTAAAAATAAGTTTAATTTTAAATTAATTAATATTGCTGATCTCATTGAATACCGCACGCGAAAAGAGATTTTAATAAATTGTCGCGTAGTCGTTGATATGCCTACCGCCTATGGTAATTTTAAATTACATTTATATGAAAATAAACTGGATGCCAACGAATATCATTTAGCCCTGGTTAAAGGGGATGTGAGAACAGATGAACCGGTATTGATTCGTGTGCATTCTCAGTGCCTTACAGGTGACGTGTTTGGTTCCATGCGTTGTGATTGCGGCGATCAACTTCATACGGCCATGCAAATGATTGAAAAAGAAGGACGAGGTATTTTATTATATATGCGTCAGGAAGGGCGGGGAATCGGCCTGCCGAACAAATTGCTTGCCTATGAGTTACAGGAGCATGGCAAAGATACCGTCGAAGCGAATGAAGCTCTGGGATTTAAGGCGGATCTTCGTAATTATGGTATTGGTGCGCAAATTTTATCCGATCTGGGAATCAGAAATATTCGTTTGTTAACAAATAATCCTAAAAAAATTGTGGGACTTGAGGGGTATGGCTTAAAAATAACAGAACGTGTATCCATCGAAATATGTCCGAATGAATTAAACAAAAAATATCTGCAGACAAAACGTGATAAAATGGGACATCTGATTTTAGATGACTGATTGAAATTGTTGATATATATATTGCGTTAGTAAATTTGTTTGCAGTATGGAGGCAGAATGATTAAAAAAATTGAAGGAAAACTGGTAGCAAAAGATCGAAAATTTGCCGTTGTTGCCGGGCGTTTTAATGAGTTTATTTCCAATAAACTTATCGAAGGCGCCATCGATTGCCTGCTGCGGCATGAGGCGGATGAAAAGAATATAACCATAAGCTGGGTTCCCGGCGCTTATGAAATCCCACTCATTGCTAAACGTTTAGCGTTGTCTAAAAATTATGACGCTATCATTTGTCTGGGCGCTGTAATCAGAGGAGCGACACCGCATTTTGAATATGTAGCTGCCGAGGCGTCTAAAGGTATTGCCCAGGTATCATTGGAAACACAGGTTCCTGTTATTTTTGGAATAATCACTGCAGATACCATTGAACAGGCTATCGAGCGTGCCGGCACCAAAGCGGGAAATAAAGGCTGGGATGCAGCGCTATCCGCGATCGAAATGGCCGATCTTTCTACAAAAATTAAATAAACTGGTGAACTTGATGAAAATATTTATATTTCTATTCTTTATCGTCTCAATAATCTCAGCAGGCATTTATGATGACTGGGAAACCATAACAGATATGAATGAGATTCAGGATATTGTATTCGATGGAAATTTAGCATGGGTAGCAACGACCGGCGGTGTTTATTCCTATGATATTGAAGATGGTCAGATTAATCAGTATAAAAATTTAGACGGATTATCTTCTATCGATATAAGATCAATAGAAAAAGATGATCACGGCTTTATTATTGCGGGCGGGGATAATGGGATTTTAGAGTTGTATTCAACCGAATTAAATTCATGGTCTCAATTGGTTGAGCTTGCTGAAAATGTCATTTCAGATATTTTATATCATAACGACACGTTATGGGTTGCGGCAGGCAAAGGCGTTGCTGTTTTTCCCTGGGATGGCAGCCGATATAAATTTAAGGATTTCTTTAAAAATTTTGATATTCTTCCTAATCAGGTAACAAAAATTCAATTATTTGAGGATAAAATCTGGCTGGGTACAGATCGCGGATTATTTTGTGCGCCATCGGATATCAATGAATATACAATTAATGATCCGGAAATGTGGGATATATATACAGTTGAATCCGGACTTCCCAATGACAACATACTGGAAGTGACCCTAATCGAAGATAAACTATGGATCGGTACATCAAAAGGTATTGCAACTATTGATAAGTCGCTGAATGTACAGGTAGAATCAGCTTTTGGACTGGAAAGCAGCGATGCGGTAACAGCTATTATTCAAAATCAGGGCGAATTTTATGTAGCAAATAATTATCCTTCTTCAAGATGGTATCGGTTATATAAATATGATTTAGGCGTGGGCAGATCATTAATTAAATCGTTTAGTTACGAAATAACATGTTTTCAGAATGATCCCGATGGTAATTTATGGGTTGGGCTGGATAATTTAGGCATTTATTTATTGAATACAGACCGCTATATCAAACAGGATGGACCTGGTGAAAATGCTGTTCGATACGTTATAAAAGATGCGGAAAGTAATATTTGGGCTTTAGCAGGTAAGTTTAAACTTTCTATTAATGAAGATTACTCAGTTTTTAATGGAAGCTATTGGACCGAGTATGAATTTTATGGTACAGGATGGTATAATTTAGGTAATACGAATATTGTTTTTGAAGACCCATATAAAAATTTATGGTTCGGTACCTGGGGCGGTGGATTGATGGTTTACCGCAATGGCAATTATGAATATTTCCATAATTATGAAAATAGCGGATCGGTAGATTTAATTACTTATCAGGGGACAGAACAAATATATTTAGAACCAAATTCTCAAGCATATCGTGGTTTTTTTGCTGGCGCTCAACCTTATCCGTATTATGAAGTAATTGGTTCCATTGCGCTTGATGGTTATAATCGTTTATGGATATCTAATTACTGGTCGGCAAAAAATGACAGTTTAATTGCGGTTGCCCCTTATACTGCTGATGGATTCATATCGTTAAATAAAGATGATTGGTATTATTTTGGCGGAAGCCATGGGCTAGGCGATTTAAACGAAGGCGGGGTATCCTGCATCGCATTTGATGATTTCTTTCATGCTTATATTGGAACATTTTGGGATGGTTTATTCATCTTTGATTATCAAAATAAGAATTCTGTAACATTTGTTGATCACCTTACAACTCAGGATAATTTATACGATAACAGGATTTTATCTCTTGCCAAGGATCAGGATGGCATTATGTGGATTGGTACAGCCGCCGGTTTAAATTCATACGATGGCGTTAATCTGTATCGCCATGTGGGCGATCCAGCCGGCCAATCCGGACCCTTGGAAAACCAAATCAATCAGATAATTGTTGATCAGGCTAATAACAAATGGTTTGCTACAACCGGCGGCTTAAGTATCCTCAGAGGCGAACGAAGCCCATGGGATTCAACCGCCTGGCTGGGTTTTACAATGGAAAACAGCGGTTTGGCAGATAATAATGTTAATACGGTATGGGTTGATCCAAATAAATCCGAAGCATTAATCGGAACAGAAAACGGATTATCGATCTATCGCGGTCGGTTTGCGGAAATTCAGGAAGAATATGATAAAATGATCGGAGGGCCGAATCCATTCATTCTTAGTAAGGATAACAACACCTATATTATCCGTAATTTGCTTTTTAATTCTGATGTAAAAATATTAACGCTCAATGGAAAATTAGTGCGTAAATTAACTGTGAATAATGGGACGGTGGATGGCGGCAGGGCAGAATGGGACGGCCGTGATTCGATGGGTAATAAAGTGGCTTCAGGAATATATTTGTATGTTGCCTATGCTGAAAACGGCAAATCCAAAGCCGGAAAGGTTGCCGTTATTCGGGAATAAAGCATGCTAAAATCATTATACATAAAGAATTTTGTCCTTGTTGATGAAATTAAAGTTGTATTTGATTCCGGATTGAATATCATAACCGGCGAGACCGGTGCGGGTAAATCGATCATTGTTAATGCCATCGGGCAGCTTTGCGGCGAACGCGCCAGCACGGATCTGGTTCGTACCGGCGCAAAAAAGGCTGTCATTGAAGCGGAAATTAATGTAAAATCCATTCATAATATTAATAAATTAATAAATGAACTGGATATTGAATTTGATCATTCACAGCCATTTATAATTCGTAAAGAACTAAACGCCTCGGGCGCATCGCGTATATTTATAAACGATTCTCCCATAAACCTGTCCCGATTAAATTTTTTCAGTTCAATGGTTTTTGATTTCCATGGACAACATCAGCACCAAAGATTGCTGGATCAGAATAACCATATCGCATATCTGGATTCGTATTGCAGGATAGATAAGTCTTTGATCATATACAGAGAACAATACGACAGCTATATGAAGGCTGGCCGGGAAAGGGATGAGCTGATATCAAAACAGCACAAAGCCTTCCAGATGCAGGATATGTACCGCTACCAGAATGAAGAATTAACTAAAGCAGAACTCAAGGATAACGAATTGGATGAATTAAAGCAGGAATTAAAAATTTTATCCAATGTTGAAAATTTACATCAATTTGGCCGGGCATTAACGGATACATTGTATAATGGCGAAACCAATGCCGGTGACCTGTTAAGCCAGGCCGAAACGGATTTAATAACACTTTCTGAAATGGATACTCAATTTGGGACTTTCATACAAAATCTTCAGGAAGCCCGCTCTATCGTTGAAGAAATTGGCAGTTTTACCGAAAAGTATCTCGACAGCCTGGAATTCGATCCGCAGCGTATAGAGTTTATTCATCAGCGTATTGCCTCTCTGGAATTTTTATTGAAAAAATATCAAAAAACAACTATCGCTGATTTAATTGAGCTGCACACAGAAATCGGACAGATGCTGGGTGATATGGAACAATTTGATGAAGCAATCAGGCAAAAAGAAAAAGAAATACAAACACTTCAGGATGAATTGATACTGGCAGGAGAAAGACTATCGCAAATTCGAAAAGACGGGGCGCAGCAATTTGAAAAGACCATTACGGAAATAATGCATCATATTGGGATGAATGATGCACGTTTCCAGGTGACACAATCCAATGTTGAAAACGCGGATTCCCAGCTGGTGCTTAATGGTAAACATATCAATCCCGGTAAAAATGGTTTTGATGAAATTGTATTTGAAGTTTCCAGTAACGCCGGCGAAGATTTTTACCCGCTTCAGAAAATTGCCTCCGGCGGTGAAATATCCCGGATAATGCTGGCTATAAAATCTGTTCTGGCAGAAACCGATCAGACTCCTGTCCTGATTTTTGATGAGATTGATTCCGGCATTTCCGGTAGGGTGGCTCAGATAGTCGGAAAGAATTTATGTGAACTGGCTAGTTACCATCAGATAATTTGTGTGACTCATCTACCGCAGATTGCCGCATTTGCCGGCTCGCATTATAAAGTCAGTAAAATGGTACAGGATCGCCGTACTCTGGTAGAAATATCCCTGCTGAACAGTGAACAGCAAATTCAGGAAATTGCGCATCTGCTGGGCGGGATTGATATTTCCGATCATGCCCTGCAAAATGCCCGGCATTTGCTTGCAGAATCAAAAAAAAACTGAATACTGCATTGCTTTTTGATTTGTTTTGAAATTGCTTGCTTTTAAAATCGTAAATATTTATTTTTGTTGAAATAAAATCCCATACATATTATCCGGAGGTCTGATGCGCGACTATAAATTTTGTGTGAATACAAATTTATTTGGGGAAGATCGCCATGTCCGCCATTTTTTAAATCTTTTTAAATCTAAGAAAAAAAGTAAGACGCGTCCCGGTGGCCTTTCACCAGAAGAATTAAAAAAACGGGTGAACGAAATCGGTAAAGGAAAAAAAGTAAATATTGTACGCGTCCAGTATGATGGCACACCCGAAGATCATCCGATTGCAGTTCAGATTTTGGCTATCCGGGATGATTATTTTACCGGTAATATTGTCAACGTTGAGCGCAGTATCAAGCAGGAACTGGACGAAAAATTAGTGTATGTAAAAGGAGGGGGCGGAAGTATCGACTTTTATTTTAATGATGGCGATATCCAAAGTATTGAAGAAGATATTGATGAAACCATTATTAATGAAATGAATGATGATCAGATTCTGGAAATTCTTGATGCACTGGATTTAAATGAATCTGTCATTATCAGTTACTATGATAAGCATAAGGGCGGTGTTATGAATGGCACCGGCGAATTAGTCGAAAAAAATGTAGCTGAGAAAACCTTTAAAATCAGATTAAATTTACTGAATGATATAGAACTGGATGAGCCGAAAACCGTCAGCTTATGTCTGGATACAGACTCAGTTCTTGATTTGGAAGTTGTAATTTAAACAAGCGCTTTTTTTTGTTTGAGTCTTTTTAATATTGAGTTTTAATCCCGCCGCCTGGTAATTTTAAAAATTTTGAATACAATTAAAATTTCTTAAATTGCCCAATTAAGCAATCTTATTATAAATAAAATGTTTTACGTAATTATTTAAAAGAGGTAAATGAATGATTGACAATACAATAGTAATGAACGCGCTTAAAGAAGTAAAATATCCGGGTTTTTCGAGAGATATCGTTTCCTTTGGGATAGTGCATTCAATACAAATTAACGATGATCAAATAGAAGTCAACCTGGTATTAAAAAGTCAGGATACATCAGTGGGCGATAAAATAAAAGACGCAGTGCAAACCTTTTTAGAAAGCAAGTATCCTGAAAATAAAGTAAAAGTTGGGCTGGAAATGCAGCAACCGCAACAGACTAAATCTGCCCAAAATAGCGAAACGGTAAAGTACCTCCCATCGGTAAAATATAAAATTGCAGTTGCCAGCGGAAAAGGCGGCGTCGGCAAGTCGACCGTTGCTGTTAATTTAGCTGTGGCCCTGGCAAAAATGGGCGTTAAAGTCGGATTGCTGGATGCAGACATTTATGGACCGAGTATTCCGCTTATGTTTGGCATCAAGGATAAACCATACTATGATGGCGAAAAAATTCATCCCATGGATGCATACGGGGTAAAAATTATGTCCCTTGGCTTTCTCGTTGATAATGACGATGCCGTCATTTGGCGGGGACCTCTGGTTAGCCGGGCGCTCCAGCAATTAATGAATGATGTAAAATGGCCGGCGCTGGAAATTATGCTGTTTGATATGCCGCCGGGTACCGGCGACGCCCAATTAACACTTTCGCAGTCCATTGCTCTGGATGGCGCTGTGATTGTATCAACCCCGCAGGATGTTGCGCTACTGGATGCGGTGAAAGGGGTGAAAATGTTTCGTAAGGTTAATGTTCCGATTCTTGGCATTGTTGAAAATATGAGTTACTTTGTATGTCCGCATTGCGGACAACGAACCGATATATTCTCCTATGGAGGCGTTGCCAAAGAGTGCGAAAAGCATGATACGAAATTACTTGGCGAAATTCCCATCGATGCTGAGATACGCGCCGGAGGCGATGCCGGGAGGCCAATTGTTGAATCAAATCCCGATAGTCCGCAAACAAAAGCATTTTTAGAAATTGCAGAAAACATCAGGAATACAATTTTTAAATAGCCTGAATAATTCGCCGCAACTAAAACTCAATGGCACAAAGTTTTTAAAATATTGGAGTCATGCAGTAACATAAGTTCTTTTGCATTAATACTTTTGTTTTTAAGCATAATTCTTATAACCCTATTATTTTTGGATACTAAGTGTCTTTGCGGAGAGCGTTCAAGAATAATCCGGCATAGTATATTCTGATTCTAAATAAAATATATCTTAACAATTGAGGCTGTTTTATCCGGCCGAGACCGTTTTCCATTGGTTGCAAAGCATTGGTGCATATAGTAAATTATCAAACTGTTTTTTAAGGAAGTTAGAAACAAATAAGTCAAAATTTATCAATAAGTTAAGGGAATATATCTAAAATAGGATAAATCTTATCATGAACAAATACAAAATGGTTTTTATTTTTTTGATTATCGTGTTATTTATATCCGGTTTAACTGCTGCAGACTGGGACTTTTTGGATATTGATCGGATTGGGGCCAGAAATTTTATAAAAATGCATCCTGAATATGATGGGAAAAATACGGTTATTATCATTTTGGATACCGGCATTGATATGGGGGTAGCCGGACTGCAGAAATTACCTGCCGGAGAAGTTAAAGTAATTGATGCGCAGGATTTCTCGGGTGAAGGCGATGTGCTTATTGAAGAAGGCGTTATTGGATCAGAGAATAACGAAAAATATCTGGCCAATCCTGATAGCTTTAAATTATTTGGGATAGATAAAATACCCCATTCATCTTTGGATTCGATGTATTATATCGGTGTTTTAAAGGAATCGAAATTAGTCAATTCAGTAATTCCCGATATAAATAATAACAATGATACTGATGATAAATTTGGAATCGTGGTTTTTAATTCGACATCAGATGGCTGGCTGGCCTATGTCGATCTGGATGGCGACGGCAATATTGATGATGAACAGGCTCTGTGGAATTATAAAGATAAATTCCAGTTTTTCCAGTTCAGGGGACGAAACGCAGAGCGGAGCAGAAATCTTGTCAATTTTGCCTTGAATATTTTTCCCGCTGAAAACCGGGTCAATTTTCATTTTGATGGAAACGGCCATGGTTCACATTGCGCGGGTATAGCCGCCGGGTATAAAATAAATGGTGAGACCGGCTTAAATGGCGTGGCGCCAGGGGCAAAATTAATCAGTCTTAAAATTGGCGATGGCAGTCTTTCCGGCGGCGCAACTGTAACGGGAAGCATGATTTCCGCTTATGAATATGGCGTTGAATTTGCTAAAAACTATGACGGTCCTGTTGTGTTCAGCATGAGTTATGGCGTTGGTTCGGAAATAGAGGGCATGGCCGATATGGATTTAATGCTGGATGATTTGTCTGTACAGAATGAAGATTTATTATTTGTTACCAGCGCCGGTAACGAAGGTCCCGGAATCTCTACCGTGGGACTTCCCGCAGCTGCAAAGCATGTACTAACCGTGGGGGCTATATATACGCCAAAAATTGCGAGCTCTCTTTATGGCGCCGCTATTGCAAACGATATAATTACCGGCTTTAGTTCACGCGGCGGAGAAGTCAATAAACCGGATGTGTTAACGCCTGGCGCGGCCTCTTCAACCATTCCGCCTTATTCCAATCGCGATATAAAAGGCGGCACCAGTATGGCATGCCCGCAGGCTGCCGGTGCGGCTGCTCTGATTATGTCTGCGGCGGTTCAGCAAAAATCACCTTTACCGATTGTTGGGGCGCTGATTAAAAAAGCTATTCGTTACTCTGCAGATCCTTTACCTGATTACCTTCAGCTGGAACAAGGCGGTGGTGTTCTTAATGTGGCCAGGGCGTTTGAATTTTATAAATCGTATATGGAAAATAATGATCAGTCCGATATTCTCGGCTATCATATAGATACAATCAGTCCGGCATATCAAACGGAAAGCGGACAAGCTGCTTACTGGCGGTTTGGTGATTATTTTCCGACGACAGAAGATCCTCAGCGATTTTATATCAATCCAAACTTTCCTAAGAGTAAAAATGCCGACCAACGTTATAATTTTTACAAGGCTTTTAATTTAGTCAGTTCAGATTCCTGGATAAAGCTTAATAAGAATTCAACCTACATCAAAGGCGATAAAGCGGCTGCAGTTGATGTATATTTTGATCAGAGCAGTATAAAGCAACCGGGCATTTATAATGGTAAGGTGACTGCCTATAAAAAAGGCGGATTGTTAAAGGGTAATGAACCAATCAATACGGAATTTGAATTGCTGTGCACGATTATTAAACCCGTCACATTTAATGAAGGCAACGATCATCAATGGATTTCTAATAAAATTCAATTAGAACCAGGAGAAATTCATCGCATATTTTATAAAATACCGCTGATGGCTTCTGCAGGTATAATCAAATTAAAAGCGGCTGGAAAATATGCCAATATTCGAGGATACTTATACGATCCTTCAGGGCGTGAAAACGCTCAACATCTTAGTTTGAACACGGAACAAAGAAACGAAATACAAATTCGGTTAAGCGGTGAAGAGCTTGAGGATGGAATCTGGGAACTGGTTTTATACTCTGATCTTAGAAATTCTAAAAAATCTGTTGTTGAAGTCGAAATCGCTTTCTCCGGATTGGAGTCAATTCCCAGCCGAATTACTTCCGTTCAATATGAAAATGGATCCAACCCCAAAGGCCGGTTTGATGTGATCAATCATTATAATAAAAAAGTTGAAGCCAGCATGAGCGGCCAGATGATGGGAATTCAACGCGTAAAATATCTGGATGAATCTTCGGATAAATATGAATACTATTTTTCAGTAGGTCAGGCTTATGAAAAAGTGGAATTTGATCTGGAATTAACGCCGGAAGTATTTAACATGTTCACGGATTTTGCGGTAAATATTAAGGATTACTCGGGCAAAATTCTTAAATCGGATGGGTTTACTTATCGCAAAGTTAAACTAAGCTGGCTGCCGCCGGTTTCCGGTGATTACATTTTGGAATTTTTGCCCGGTTTTGCTAAAAAAGAAACCAAACCGTGGCAGGTTTCACTAAAGGAGAGTTACTACCTTTTCAATAAAGTTAATATCGAAAGTAGCAAGTATAATTTTTATACGGGTGTAAAAAAAGGCGTGGACTTTACCATATATGGCGTTTTGTCCGTCGCTCCGGATGATTTCTATTTATTCGGAGAAATCTGGCTGGACGAAAGTGATAAAAATTATTTCCGTCATACGGTTCCTGTTATGCTATTTACCGGGCTGAATAATTAAAGTATGCCCGATCAATTATTATGAGTAAGTGAAATTAAGTATGATATTTTATTTGAGAAGTAAATTAATAGAGGCTAAGAAATAATGGGACTTATTCCCCTTTGCCTGATAGGCGCCCTTATTTCGCTGGATACCGTTGCGGTATTCCAAATACTAATTTCACAGCCTATTGTCGCCTGTACTTTGATTGGATGGCTCTCTAACGATCCGATGACAGGTATCCATATAGGTCTGTTGATGCAGTTAATCTGGATTAGTACTTTACCCGTTGGCGCCGTTACCTTTCCGGATGGGAATTTAGGCGCAATAATAGCCGCCATTATTGCCGTCAATACGATTGATATAATTCCACAATATAAATCGCTGGTTATTTTATTTTCAGTTTTGTTTGGCTTATTTATGAGTTTTATCGGCGCACATGCCCTTAACACGGTACGAACCGGAAATGTATATATTCTAAATAAACTCTTAGATCGGATCGAAGCTTTCAAATTAAATCAGGTTGGTAAGGCGATTAGCTGGTCGCTGACGGTTAATTTTATAATTCTGTTTGTTATTACGCTGATAAGTACTTTAATTGGTATCGCAATAATTGAAGCAGTTTTCACATTCAATCTTACTTCATGGATTCGTTTCACGCGTTATGCTGAGATAGTGATTTTAGGATCCGGAGCGGGTTTAACCTTTACCTTAGTTAAAGGATATAAACCCAAAGGCATTATTGCCGTGTTCATATTGATATCATTAGTTATTCTTCAATGGATATAGTGAAGTTTAGAATGCAAAAAGATATATTGAATAAAAAATTTATAATCATATTTCTGCGATCATTTTTTATCCAGGCGGTATGGAATTTTAAAAGTATGTTATCGATAGGCTGGACTTTTACATTATCTCCTTTAGCGAAAAAAATGTTTGGAAATAGAGAAAAGTATCAGGATTTCTTAAACAGACATCTGTCGTTTTTTAATGCGCATCCTTATTTTGCCTCGTATGCTTTTGGCGCGATTGCTCGGTTGGAAGAGGATTCAGCGATGAAGGGAAGCGGCCAACATGAACAAATTGAAAAATTCAAGAATGCCATCATCGGTCCCTTGGGAGCTATTGGCGATCAACTGTTCTGGGCTCATATAAAACCAGCTTCAATAATGGTCGGTTTTCTTGGAGTTTTAATTTTTCCCGAGCTATTTCAAAAATTGATTTTTTTATGCATATTCCTTATTCTTTATAATATTCCACATATTTATATAAGATATTCTGGAATAGTCCGGGGATATAATGAGGGATTGTCAATTTACCGAAAATTACGCATTGAGAGTTTTTCGGGTTGGCAGAAAGTGTATTCACTAATCGGAGCATTGGCCTTCAGTATAGTTGTGGCCTATTTGATCAATCAAAGTATGGAAAGCGATTTAATTGAAATACCAATGTTTGCCATGAGTTTTGGCGTTGCTTATTTTTTGAGGTCACGAAAAAGGATGACCTATTTGCCGGTTTTTATACCCTTATTAATTGCCATTGTTATAGGAATATTATTGTAGATATGATAGAAGAGACCATAATAATTCAAAATAAATACGGGCTTCATGCCCGGCCGGCCGCACACCTGGTAAAAGTAGCCGGACAATTTAAATCGGATATTAAGATTATTAAAGACGGGCTGGAAGTTAATGGTAAAAGTATTATGGGTGTGATGATGCTTGCCGCAGAGCCGGGCAGTGAAATTACGTTTAAGATTGATGGCGAGGATGAAGCTGAAGCCATGAAATCAATCAAAGAATTAATAGCGATGAATTTTAATGAAGAGTAAAGAATCACAATCAGAAGTTGTACTGGATGGTATAGCTACCTCGCCGGGTATTGCTATCGGTCCAGTCTATTTATTTAATCCATATTCTATCAATCTTTCTGAGCTTGAATTGGAAGTTGATGATATTGAAACGGAAGTGGTTCTTTTTGAGAAAGCACGGCTCAAAGTACTGGAACAACTGGATCATTCTCAGACGAATAGTGAAAATTTATATGGCAGTCAGTTTAATGAGATTTTCGAAACTCAGAAAGCGTTTTTGAATGATAACGTTTTGATGGATGAAATCATTCAGACAATTAAAGAAAAGAAAAAGTCAGCAGTCCATACGGTTACAGATATACTATCCAGAAAAAGCGAGTATTTTATAAATCTGGAAAACACTTATTTTAGAGAACGCGCCTTTGATATACTTGACCTTAAGCAAAAATTAATTTTATTTCTTGTTGGTATCAACATAGATTATCATTTATCCCATCCGTCTATCGTGATAGCGGAATCTTTATCGCCAAGCGACACCATTCATTTTAACCGTAAATTTATTCTCGGTTTTCTGACTGATAAGGGCGGCAAAACGGCTCATGCTGCTATTCTGGCACGCGGATTAAAGATACCCGCTGTTGTTAATGGTATGAATTTATCCAGGCTCATTATTCAGGATGATGTATTAATCATCGATGGTTTTAATGGCACTATTGTTATTAATCCTACGAATGAAACCATTAAAAAATACCGCAGGCTGCAAAAAGAATATCAAAAATTTGAAGACGGCCTTCTTAAGGATGTCCAATCCGTATCGGAAACCAAAGATGGCGAACGCATTCAACTTCTGGCCAATATTGATTTACTAGAAGAAATTGACGCCGTTGAATCTAATTATGCGGATGGCGTTGGATTATTCCGGACGGAAAATATTTTTCTGAATGAAGAACGGGAGCCTAGTGAAGAAAATCAATTCAACATCTATAAAAAATTAGCTGAGCAAATGGCGCCAAAGCAGGTCGTCATCCGCACCATTGATATCGGCGGGGATAAACTGATCGAAGGCTATGGTCATCGCAGGGAGCCGAATCCATATCTTGGCTGGCGCGCTATTCGGTTTTGTCTGGATCAGCCGGAACTGTTTAAAACGCAGCTCCGTGCGATTTACCGCGCCAGTGTTTTTGGTAATATTAAAATTCTGATTCCGCTGGTATCTTCGATTGATGAGGTTATCAGAACAAAAGCAATCATCAGAGAAGTTAAAGAAGACCTCAAAGAATTAAATATTGCTTTTAATGATACTTTACAAATCGGCTTGATGATTGAAACACCGTCAGCTGCTATTTTATCCAATACTTTAGCCGATTATGCTGATTATTTTAGTATTGGCACTAATGATTTGACCCAGTATGTCTTAGCCATTGACCGGACCAATGACAAGGTTTCAAAATATTATAATTCATTTAATCCGGCTGTATTAAAAATGGTAGCAGAAACAATACAAGCGGCCCGTAATAAGGGTATTGATATTACGCTATGCGGCGAATTTGGCGCACAGCCGGAGGCGATTCCACTTTTAATGGGAATGGGTTTAAAAAGTTTTAGTATGACGCCTCAATACATCCTGGAAGCCAAGATGATTATTCGTTCAGTTAATATGAAACAGTGTGTAGATTTATATGAA
The DNA here is from genome assembly GCA_016928315.1 of Calditrichaceae bacterium. GTDB lineage: Bacteria > Calditrichota > Calditrichia > Calditrichales > Calditrichaceae > JAFGKZ01. The sequence goes on along the minus strand of JAFGKZ010000145.1, from coordinate 9,981 downwards.
TCGGTAATGACTCTGCACACGGCCAATGATATAGAGAAAAAATGCAAACAAGTTATTCAGTCCATTGTTCCGGATGCACAATTACTAAAGTAGGAGATCGTATTAATGTATTCTGTTGACAGATCAAATTTTAAAAAAATTCTATTGGATTTTCATCAGCAAATAAAAGAAAGCGAATCGATAGTTGATCAGAGTATAATAAATATTAAAGCGGATAAAATACAAAGAATACTTTATTTCGGCATGGGAGGATCAGCCATCGCAGGCAATCTGCTGTACGATACATTATTCGATCAATTAAAAGCGCCAATTGATATTGTACGTGGTTATAATTGTCCCGCTTACTGTAATGAATATACACTTGTAATCGCTTCCAGTTATTCCGGGAATACCGAGGAAACGCTCAGCGCTATAAAGGATGTTAAAAAAACAGGCGCAACCATACTGGCTGTTACATCGGGTGGTGAGTTACATAAAATAGCCGAATCTAATAAATGGAGTCTGATTAGTATTCCCGGAGGATTGCCGCCCAGGGAGGCTTTAGGTTATTCTTTTTTCCCGTTATATCATATGCTGGGTCGGGTTGGCCTGATAAAGGATTATACAGCTAATACAAAAAAGGTAGCTTCATTTGTACAAGACATCGCAATTCGTAATGATCATGAGCAGAGTGATGGCCGTGTTTTTTCTCAGGAATTAGCTAAAATGATCAAAGGTAAAATACCGGTTATTTACTCAACCGCGCCTTATCTGAATACTGTTTCGCGAAGGTGGCAGAATCAATTTCATGAAAACAGCAAATCGATGTCATTCGCAAATGTAATACCGGAAATGAATCATAATGAAATTGTGGGCTGGGAGCAGGATACGGATTTGCTTAAGAACTTTGTCGTAATCTTCCTTGAAAATGAAGATCCACATCCACGTATTAAAAAGCGGATTGAACTCACAAAAAAAATTATTAAAAAGAAAGGCGCCCAGGTTGTTGAACTCTACACACAGGGTAAAACAAGAATTGAGAAAGTATTTTCTCTAATTGTTTTGGGTGACTGGGTTAGTTATTATCTGGCGGTTTATAATAAGAAAGATCCCATTGTAATTAAGAATATTGATTACTTAAAGAGCGAATTAGCAAAATTACAGTAATGGTTGTTAAAAATTATCGAAATAAATATAGTTGGTAAAATTGTTTTTGAAATAGGAGATATGAATGGCGAATTATTTATTTTCATCTGAATCGGTAACTGAAGGTCATCCGGATAAAATGGCCGATCAGATTTCTGATGCGGTATTAGATGCGGTAATGGAACAGGACAAAAAGGGACGCGTTGCCTGCGAAACATTTGTTACAACTGGTCTTGTATTAGTTGGCGGCGAAATAACCACCGAATGTTATGTGGATATTCCTTCTATTGCCCGAAATGTAGTTAAAAAAATTGGGTATAATAACTGTAAATTTGGGTTTGATTACCAAACCTGTTCGGTAATTACTACGATTGATCAGCAATCGCCCGATATAGCTATGGGTGTTGACAGGGAAGGCGCCGGTGATCAGGGAATGATGTTTGGATATGCCTGCAGAGAAACACCGGAGTTGATGCCGTTGCCGATTGCCTTGGCCCATAAATTGACACTTAAAATGGCCGAGACCAGAAAATCAGGATTATTACCTTTTTTAAAACCCGATGGGAAAAGCCAGGTTTCCATTCGATATATTGATGGCAAACCGGTAGGCGTGGAAAAGGTGGTGATTTCTTCACAACATGCAGAAGATGTTAGCAATAAAGATCTTCAAGAAGGCATCATGGAAGAAGTAATCAAAAAAACGATTCCGGTTGATTTACAGAAAAATTCTGATATTGAATATTTTATTAATCCCACTGGTCGTTTTGTTGTCGGCGGACCAATGGGTGATGCCGGACTCACAGGACGTAAAATAATAGTAGATACTTATGGTGGCATGTATAGCCACGGCGGTGGTGCATTTAGCGGAAAGGATCCCACAAAGGTAGATCGTTCGGCTTGCTATTTTGCCCGATATGTTGCCAAAAATGTTGTTGCTGCGGGACTGGCAGAGCGCTGTGGTATTCAGGTAGCTTACGCTATTGGCATTTCCAAACCCGTTTCTTTATTGGTCGATACATTTGGCACCGGTATCAAATCGGATGAGGAGCTGGCAGATTTAGTTGAAAGTGTATTTGATTTTACGCCGCATGGCATTATAGAAAAACTGGATTTACGGAGACCTATATATTACAAAACAGCGGCCTACGGTCACTTTGGAAGAGAGCTGCCGGAATTTACCTGGGAAAAAACAGATATGATTAATCAGTTAAAAGGATAATATTGTCAGGTACCCATTAGAAGGAGGCAATGCAGTTTATTTTGTTTTGCCTTCTTAAATCAAAAAGCGCCTATATGGCTTTTGCCGGATCCTGGATGACACAATGCCTGCCATAGCCTTTCATCGCCCGGTTTGGCGAAATGAATTCGTCGTCCAATTAAAGACATTGTTCATCACTTTTATCAATGTTTTTCGCAGATATGAATATTAACCATTGAGCACGAAGCTTTATATTCTCTCCCTGAGCATGATAAAAAGATGAGCCCGGAATGTCATCCGCGGGTTACAGTATATTATAATCGTGATACTCATTCATATTAACCGGTTCAACTTTCCAGCTAATATCTTTTGCGTTTTTTACAGTCAAATTATTCCAAATAATCGATCGGACAAGTGTTTTGGATTGATTACTCTTTTTTATCCAAAATTGTTATACAACAAAAAATTTTATAAAAAGGAATTAATTTGATATCGAATCAGAAAATATATATCCCGCGCCGCGTACACTTTTTATATACACAGGATGCGCAGGGTCCTTCTCCATTAATTTTCTTAAACGGGCAATAAATATATCAACGGTTCTGGTTTCAACTTCACTGTTAATTTGCCACACATTCTCCAATAGTTCTTTCCGGGATATGATCCGATCTTTATTCTCAATCAGATATTTTACTAACATAGCTTCATGCACAGTTAATGATTTGGATTTAGATTCAAAAGTGAGAGAAAGATTCTCAAAATCAATTTCAATCTCCCCGGTTTTATATCTGTTCTTAATAGTAGAGATGGATCTATACCACATTTTTCGTTTTAGCATGCCTTTAATTCGCAGTATTAATTCTTCAAGGTGGAAAGGTTTGGTTAAATAATCATCCACACCTAATTCCAGGCCTTTCACCCGATCTTCGGCGCTGGTTCTGGCTGTTAAAATAAGTATCGGCATTTGAGGGTCTATTGTCCGGATCTGTTTTGCGACTTCAAATCCATCGAGATAGGGAATCATGATATCCAGTACGATTAATTCAAAATGTTTCGCATTGAACTCTGCCATGGCTTGTCTTCCGTCTTTTGCCAGTGTAACGTCAAATCCTTCTTCTGTTAAATTGTATTCCAGCCCGATAGCGAGACTTTCTTCATCTTCAACTACTAGTATTTTATTATATTTCGATTGCTCAGAATTCATCCGATGCTTCCATTTGTTGTTTAGTTTTACGTGTTATTTTTAACAAGCGTTTTCCACGACGCCGCTTGGCCGTCTGAAAAATTGGTAATTCAAAAATAAAGGTCGTTCCTTTGCCAATGCCGGCGCTGCTGACAGACATCCTTCCGCCATGATATTTAATAATCTCTCTTGCCCAGTATAAACCCAATCCTGTACCTTTTACGGTCGGTATGTTTTTATTGTAAATACGCTGAAATTTCTGAAATATAGATTTTTGATCTCTTGGCGATATACCAATACCGGCATCGCTGACTTTTACAACTATAAATTTTGAATTGGTTCCCAAATCTATTTTTAATTTTACCGGCTCTATAGAATACTTAATCGCATTATCGAAAAGGTTATTGATAACTATTTTAAGCGCCGAACGATCCACTACGCTCCGGCTCCCTGTTTTGCCTGCAATTGTAATCGATTTATCATCGATTTTAAATTGTTCCATCGCTTCATTTATTAACTCGGTTATCAGTTGATCAAATTTGCAGACTTGAAAATTATACGCCAGATGTTTTTTTTCTAACTGAGAAATATGCAGAATAGAAGTGATAAGATTGTTCAGACGATCCGCATTTTTTATCATAAGATTTATAAATTCCTTTTGTTTATTTTCAGGCACATGTCGGGAACTTAATGTTTCTAAATATAACTGGATCGATGATAGCGGTGATTTTAACTCATACGTAATATTAGCGATAAAATTATCGTATAAGCGGGTGATATTCATCTGCTTGGTTAGATAGATAAAAATGAGCGACATGCTGACTGTTATCAGTACGAGCAATATCAGGCCGCTTACCAGCGCAAAAACATTTGACGTTTCAGAAACAATTTGTGGTGGAATCCTCTCTCCAACTTTGGCCATGATGACATAATTGGATACATACCAGTAAATCCACAAACCTACCAGGGACAGCCAGGCAATCTGGGCAGACGTAAAAACCAGCACGTAATATAAAAGAGAATTGCGTTTTTGCATAATTATAAAGTCAGTTTAATTTATGTAATTGAATATTTGCAGAAAATATAATCAAAAATCATATTTAAAAAAATTCTCATACATAAATCCAAATGATATGTAATTTTAATTTACAATTATTTTACACAATTCCCTAAATGTATTCACTATACTATACAAGTATTAAATGTCAATGAGGGAGGTTATCATGAATATATTATTGGTTAATCCGGAAACTCCCTGCACTTTCTGGAGTTTTCGCAACGCCTTAAAATTTGTTGCAAAAAAATCATCCGAGCCGCCTTTGGGCTTATTAACGGTCGCGGCAATGCTTCCGAAGGACTGGAGCCTGAAATTGGTTGATATGAATGTTACCATATTAAAGGATAAACAGATACAATGGGCAGATTATGTATTTTTAGGTGGGCTGGACGTTCAAAAAGAATCATTTAAATTGATAGTCAATCGATGTAATAAGTTGAGCGTTCCCGTAGTTGCCGGCGGTCCAATGTGTACAATGGATCATTCGGAATTTTTAGGAGTTGATCATTTTGTTTTAAATGAAGCGGAATTGACTCTGCCACAATTTTTAGAAGACTTACAAAATGGTCTGCTTAAACGGGTGTATTCCAGCTCAGAATTCCCGGATTTAACTAAGACGCCGGCGCCCATGTGGGAGTTACTCGACTTTAAAAAATATGCAACCATTAGTATTCAATACTCCAGGGGCTGCCCGTTCAACTGTGATTTTTGTACCATAACCATGTTAAATGGCCGGTATCCGCGGACAAAAACAGCATCACAGTTTTTGGCTGAGCTAACCGCTCTCTATAACTTAGGCTGGCGGAATGGCGTTTTTATTGTTGATGATAATTTTATCGGTAATAAAAAAAATGTAAAGAATGAATTATTGCCGGACTTGATTGAATGGGGCAGGCAAAGGAATTATCCTTTTGATTACATAACCGAGACCTCTATTAACTTAGCTGATGATGAAGAACTAATTGATTTGATGGTACAGGCCGGATTTAATTCCGCATTTATCGGCATTGAAACAGTTAATGATACTAGTTTAGCTGAATGTGGTAAAACTCAGAATTTAAAACGTAATATGACCGACTGCGTTTATAAACTCCATAAAAAAGGCATTAAAGTATCCGGTGGATTCATCGTCGGATTTGATAGCGATCCAGCTACCATTTTTGAACAAATGATTCAATTTATCCAGAATAGCGGCATTGTTACGGCAATGGTTGGTTTACTGAATGCGCCAAAGGGAACAAAACTGTTCCAACGGCTCAAATCTGAAGGCCGTATATTAAGCGCTATGAGCGGAAATAATATGGACGGCTCACTTAATTTTATCCCTAAAATGGATTATAAAAAACTAATGGCCGGGTATAAAAATATTCTTGATACCATTTACTCACAAAAAGAATTTTATTACCGGGTAAAATCTTTTTTAAAGACCTATAACTTTCACAATACTGGAATTCGTTCAATTACATGGAGAGATATTCAGGCTTTATTTAAATCCATGTTTATCCTGGGTATGCTGGAACGCGGCCGGATATATTACTGGAAATTGTTTTTCTTTACTTTAACCAAACACCCGGAAAAATTCGCATTGTCTATTACGATGGCGATTTATGGATTTCATTTCAGGAAGGTGATACAGTCGATATAAAATATAACGGCGGAATGAATCCGCCGTTTTTTGATTATCGTAATGCAAACTTGAATGGAATAGCCATACGCACTTTTACGTACTTATCACGTTGCATTGCCGGTTTAAATTTACATCTTTTAGCAGCCTCTAAAGCCGCGTCATCCAACATCGGGATTGATTTAAATATTTCGGCTTTTTCAACATTACCTGTTTTATCAATTACAACTATAATAACAACTTGACCATCGATACCTACTTTTCTGGCTAGTTCTGGATATGTCGGTTGGGCTTTAACAACAATTTCAGGTTTTTTTGAAACAGCAATGAAATCAAAAATTTCTTCTTCATCGCCAACAGGAGGTTTTGAATTAGCCAGCAAAACTCCTATGTCAATTTTATTAAGATCATATTCAACTTCATCACAAAATTCGTCTTCATCCTTAGGCATAAGTATGGCTGGCACTATTGGGCGTACTATATTTTCAGGATGTTTCGTGGGAGGAATAAAAACAATTTCAAATGTATCACCTGCTCTGGGGATAATGAGTTTACCTCTATTCTCAAATTTTTTAAAAGAATAAAATAATGAACTTAAAAACATCAAACTGCAAATAAAAGCGATTTCTAAAATACGTTTCCTCCTGAATTTGTAACTTCCACTTTTTTTCGGAGGTGAGTTTTGATTCGTCATGACATGTCTCCTTATGTTGGTTTGACTGGTATATCCGCGTTAGGCGGATTGTTTTCACATCCGGTAATGTCAAGTAACATGCCAGAAAAACCACCGGCCTTTAAGCCGTTATTAATATACAACTTATCCTGATATGAGATTTAACGCTCTAAATCAGGGTTTCTTGCATAATGCAACCGGGTATAATCAGCAACAGAATTTGTTGGATTTAATCCATTAAAAAATAAACAATTAGATTGGTATTGAATTTTGCATGATTAGCGCCGTATGAGATTTTTATAGCGCAAATTAATTTAAGAAATAAATTTATGAGAATTAAAGATTATATCGTTTTCTCTTCCGCCAAAGCGTAGCCGGATCGATGCCTAATATCCTTGCCGCATTATTTAAATCGCCGGCAATCTGCAGAACTTTTTTAATATGTATTTTTTCAATATCTTCCAGAGACTGCAGTTTATCCGATCCTGCCGGAGTTGAACGAATTTCTTCCGGCAAATCAGTTAGTTCAATTATACCATCCTTAGCTAAAAGCAGGGCCCTTTCAATCGTATTCTCCAATTCCCTGACATTGCCGCTCCAGCGATAGCGTTTGAGCGCTTTAAGGGCATCGGGCGAAACGGTAATAGTTTCGTTACCGCCAAGTTTCTGTATAAAATGTCCAACTAATAATTTTATATCCTCCGGCCGTTCCCTTAGCGGAAGTAATTGAATTCGAACTGCGTTCAATCGGTAAAACAAATCCTTACGGAAGGCATCTTCTTTAATGGCCTCTTCCAGATTGCGATTGGTAGCGGCTATTATCCGGACATTGACTTTACGGGTGATATTTTCTCCGACTCTTTCAAATTCCTTTTGCTGTAGAACGCGTAATAATTTAGCCTGCAGGGCCGGTGAAATCTCGGCAATCTCATCCAGAAAAACAGTGCCGCCATTGGCTTCTTCAAAACGGCCCATACGGTCTTTAATGGCCCCGGAAAAAGCGCCTTTCACATGACCAAATAGCTCGCTCTCCAGCAAATTTTCCGGCAGAGCCGCACAATTGATCTTTATATACGGCTTATCCGAACGATTGCTATTCGAGTAAATTAAGTGAGCGTACAGTTCTTTGCCCGTTCCGCTTTCGCCTTCGATCAATACACTAATTTCCGATGGGGCTACCCGCTTGGCCAGATCAATCATCTCCAGCATTTTTTCATTTTGTGTGATAATATTTCCACTGCCTTTTATTTGAATAGCCTGTTCCCTAAGATGTTTCACTTCGCTGTTCAATCGGTGAAACTCCAATGCCTTCTGTGCAAACATTTGTAATTCAATAAAATCAAACGGTTTCTGGATGTAATTATGAGCGCCTTTTTTGATTGCCTCAACAGCGCTGTCAATCGAGCCATGCGCTGTAATAATTACGATAGTAGTATCCGGACTTTTTTGTTTAATTATGGATAACACCTCCATACCGTCTATAGGCTGCATTTTCAAATCAACAAAAGCCAAATCAAAAGACTGTTCAGCGATGGCCTTCTCAACTTCTTGCGGTTTCTGTATCGTTGTTATGTTATAACCAAGGTCTTTTAGGCAGATCGCCATCGTTTTCAAAATATTAGCTTCATCATCAACAATAAGTACATTAGGATATTGATAATTTTCCATAATATATTTCATCCATTTTTTATGTCGTAATTAATCCGTCCTGTTTAATAGGTATCTGAACATAAAACTGGCTGCCAGCGCCCGGTTTGCTTTCCGCCCAGATTTTTCCCTTATGTGCCCGGATTATTTCACGGGCAATAGCCAGGCCTAATCCGATATTACCCTGTCCGGCCTGCTGAAAATTTTTAACCTGAATAAATTTATCAAATATTAAAGCCAGCGCATCTTTCGGAATACCCTCACCTGAATCGGCTATGCAGAACAGAATATCCTTATTCTTCTTTTTTAGGGTGATTGTAATCGTTCTATTTTCCTTTGTATGCTGTACGGCATTATCAAGAAGATTGGTAAATACCCGGGATAGCTGCGTAAAATCGGCGTAGAATGATTTTATATTTAAATTAAATTCTTTTTTCAACTTTATCTTTTTCTCAGCGATTTGCAGGGTCAGAGGTTTTTCGGCATATTCAATCAAATCGGATGGTCTGATTTCCTCAAAATTGAAACTGATTTTCCCGGATTCCAGTTTGGATATATCCAGCAGATCATTAACAAAATTTTTTAATCGGGTGACATCTTCTTTTGCTCCGCTTAACAACTCTTTTTGTTCCTGATTCAATTTACCCGGTACCTCCCGCGTCAGAATATCAATAGCCATATTCATGGAAGTCAGCGGTGTTTTGAGTTCATGGGAAATGGTAGCAATAAATTCAGATTTTAACCGATCCAGATTTTTAAAGCTGGTAACATCCTGCAACAAAGTAACCTTCCCGCTTGTCTGTCCAGTGGTATCTTCCAGCTCAACCTGTCTGGCAAAATAATAGAAAATTATTCCATCCTTCTGAATTTGGATTAAAGATTTGTTTGGATCGGTCTCCGATATAAACGATGGTTTTTTGCCTTTTATAAAATCTAACAATTCTGGCTCGGAAATGAGTTCATCAATATGTTTACCCGCGCTATCCTTTATGGGAATGCCCAGAACTGATTCAGCAAGCTCATTGGCCAGGGCAAGCTGATGGTTTGAATCCGTAACCAGAATAGCAACAGGAATATTTGACACCAGCGCCTCTGATTTTTTCTTTTCCTGAATGATCTGATCAATGTTCATTTTTTCATAGTCGTCCAGGCGTTTGGTCATGCGATTGAATTCCAGACCCAGTTCGGCCACTTCATCATCAGTTGTAATTTCCACCTTTTGATTAAGCAGACCACGGCTTATTTTTCGAACCGTTTCCGTCATTTTTTTAATAGGTGTAAGAATTTGATGAGTAAAATACAATCCGGCGATTATGCTAAAGAAAATCAACGTAACAGAGAAGATAATAATAAAAAAATTAGCTCTGCTGGAAATAGACTGGGATTTTATATCCGCTTCGGCAATAGCCTCCTCATTTTTTTCTTTTAAATGGCGGCATAGGCCTTCCATTTGCTGTACCAGGGGAAAGATTTT
>JAFGKZ010000144.1 GCA_016928315.1 Calditrichaceae bacterium | reverse complement strand
AGCTTAGAGAAGCCGAAAATAAATGAAAGCAAGGATTAAACAGAAATTGTGTCATAAAGAGGGTAAAAGCGTGAATCAGACGCCGAAGATTCTTCTGGTCATTTTGTTTCTGTTTGTTTCCCAATTATCCAAGGGGAACAATCCTGATCCAATATTTTCCTCAAGTAAGTATAATTTTTTTCATACAGCTGAAAGTCTTTATATTATCGGCGACTATTATTCGGCTTTGCAAAACTTTGAAAATGCGTCCATAAAAAAAGTTGTCAACCGTAATCCTGAAACGCAATTTAAAATTGCTTATAGTTATTATAAAACTGGCAATTATGATTCCAGTGCAAGTCTGTTTTATAAATTATATAATGATCATCAGTTTTTGACAAAATACAGCCGTTATTTTTATACCAGAAGCCAGTGGAAATTGAATCAGGAAAATGGCCTTCAGGAAGCTTCTGTTTACATAAATACGTACAGGAATCATGCATTGGCAGATTCACTACTTATCCCAGTTTCTGATGCCTATTTTGAACAGGGTAATTTTAAAGAAGCTAATAAATATTATCAGCTGGCCCAAAAACAAAAAATATCCAGAGAAATTACAGTTTATGCAAAAATTCAGTCAGCTTATTGCGCGTATTATTCAGGTTCAAAAAAACAAGCTTTAAGTGAGTTTTATCAGATTATACGAAGATATCCTGGCGAAAAGGAAACGGCTTTACTGGTCGAGAATCTGAGAAGGGATGAACCCGCGTTTTATGAAGAGAATTTCTTTAATTTCTTAGATGTGTACTTTAATAATGAACAATATACAACTCTTCGCTTAATCCTGGAAAAATATATTAAATTAGAAAAAAATGAGGCAAATATTGAAGAAGCACGATATTATTTAACTAAATTGTATCTTGCTCAAAATCGCTATAAAACGGCTCTTTATGGTTTTCAGAGTTTGCTTACTGAAATAAAAAATGAAAAACTTGAACCGCATATCCGGTTAAATATTGCCCGTGCCCATTATCATATCGGGAATAAACGAAATGCAATTGCTGCTTATTTGGATTATGCCCACCGGTATCCGCGCAGACGGATTGCTCCTGAAACGGTTTGGAAAGCCGCCTGGATCTATGAAGAACTAAAAGAACTTGAAAATGCTTTAAAGACCTATCGTGATTTAAGACAGAACTGGAAAAATAATTCCTATGCCCGCGAAGCCTATTTTCGTGAAGGATTTACACTTTTTCGGCTTGGCAAAATTGAAGAAGCTGATCTGATATTTAGAATTATTAGTCTTAAGCATTGGCCGGATGTGGATGTAAACAGGGCGCAATACTGGTCATCTCTCTGCAAGGAAATTCAACATGATTATTCTGCCGCCAAACAATTACGTGTGGAGTTAGCTAAGCATCTTTGGGATGATTACTATACCATGAAAAGCTACCTGATGCATAAAGTAGATATCGATTCTATATTTGATATTGCCAGCGATTTTAAAAATAGTTCGAGATCCTTTGAACACTATAATCAAGGCATAGCGAATCTGTTATCACATTTTGATGAAGCATTTATGGTTCGGGATTTATTAGGTGAGAGTTATGGATTCGCAGTTTTGTCGGATATTAAATTATCAGCAACCAATAAGTACGATTGGATGGCGCTGGCAGAAATTTACAAAAAATTCGGCGCCTATAATAAAGCATTCCGGATGTATGATTTTATTAATTATAAATTTTTTAGTGATTTAAATTATATTGAAAAACCGTTCATTCTTAAAGAGCGTTTTCCTTTTTATTTTGATGATATTGTTAGAAAATATGCCCGGCGATATGATCTTGAACAGGAATTTATTCTTGCATTAATCAAACAGGAAAGTGTTTACGATCCAAGGGCGCACTCGCCTGCCAATGCCTACGGTCTGATGCAATTGATGCCCTTAACAGCAGATGATATGGCCCGACTGGCGCGGATGAGAATTAAAAATACAGAAACTTTATTTGATCCTGAAATCAATGTGCATTTAGGCTCCCTCTACCTGAAACAGTTAAATAAACAATTTGACGGCTATAAAGAGAATATGCTGGCAGCTTACAATGCCGGACCTCATCGTGTAGAGCGCTGGATTAATATTGAGGGATCCGAGCAGGTGGATGTTTTTATTGAAAATATTGAATTCAGTGAAACACGGAATTATGTAAGACAGGTGATGAAGAATTACTGGGCCTATAAACTTCTGGGTAATAATTTTAATATTGATCAAAATGAAATACGTTATGGAATGACATTACCGGTATCCGGATTCATGGCGAACCGTTGATTCCCTCTTTAGTTAGATAGCATTCATCACTCTTTTAGTCTGTTTTTAATCTAATAATATCTTCACTGCAAATTTATAGAACTATGTTCCTGAAAATTTAATGTTAATAAATGAACCAATATGTTTTCTATAAACCGGGGAATTCGTTGAACAGGTTTAAACGATTTTGATTCTGTCCAGGTATGCGCTATCAATTGTTTCAAAACAGGAAAAATATTCATTATCCCCTTAATTTCGTTTTGATACGCCGTTTGTTTTTTATCAAGAAAATTCCGGAAAAATTTAAGCAGAAGCGGCCCTATCAGATAATACCAAATAACAATAATCATAATAGACCGAAATATCATTATCAGCGCGTCATAGCCCATACTTTTTTCGAAGACAGGGAAAAAATAGGAAAGAATAAAAATAGCGATTGCCAGCATAAGTATAGAAACAGTAGAAAACTTTTTCCAGATTTTTCGTCCCTTCCTTAATTTAGGCTGGACTATTTTTAATGGTTTTAATTCAGGCAATTCAATCATCTGCATACCTTGTACGCGTATCTTAACATTAACAGCCAGACGCGGCGCCCAAATTCCAATGATAATACCTGCGCTTAAATGAATGCTTATATAAATACTGATAAGTATAATACTGATACTTATAATTTCTGCAGAATCTGTTCTGAATAAGAATTGACTCAGAACATATTCGCTGAATACATCAATCGCTTCCCAAACATTCTGTCCGAATACAATAGTAATAACCAATATTTTCTGTAAGGAAGATTCCAGCAAACTGAAAAATCCCAGCAAAAAGGCGGCTATCCTTTTCGATCGAATTAGCATAAATAATAATTCACCGATGATGCCCTGAAAAGCTACAGCCAAATAAGCATTAATGGGAGAATGTGGGCTTACAATAGCCTTAACTGTCATTACCAATAAGGTGGCTTTAAGAATAGCGCCCCGTTTATTATCCAAGTAGGAAATCAGAGTAATAAAAAGAACAGCGCTGCTCCCGATAAAAAGCCCGGTAAAGGGAATTCGTAAAGCATGCAGTACACCTCCCAGAGCAGCTTCGCTAAGCGCCCAGATGGCAGTAATCCGCTTGTTGGGATTTATAATAGGTATCGAATTATGGTTTTTTTGTTTCAACATTTTTTATACAAATCTGAAATAAATCTGTTCATGTTCTGTTTTATTAGCCGGGGAAGCGGATAATAATAATTATGCGCCTAATCTGATTTCAATAGAGTGGCCGCTTCTTTATCCAGATACCATTCAATAGGGTTTTGTTTTGATTGTACCATTGCCGCCGGGTAAATCATGTTAATCTTTTTGTTATTCAAAATTTCAGCAACAATATTCGCTTTACTTTTACCGCTTACCAAAAATGTAATCCGGTCTGCCAGATTTATCACAGGTAGGGTCAGGGTGATACGTTTCTGACCCGTTTGCGGATGCTCGGCAACTGCACAAATTTTGGTTGATCGTATAATCTTTTCTTGCCCGGGAAATATGGAAGCCGTATGTCCGTCTTCACCGAGGCCGAGGATAATCCATTCAAAAACAGGATAATTTTTTTCCTGCTTTGTTATAGATTCTAATAAATGATGGCTATAGCGTTCAGCTTCGACCGTTGGATCCTTTTCTCCATGAATACGATGCAGATTTTGATCAGAAATATCAATTTTATCCAATAAATATTTTTTAGTCATGCCAAAATTACTATCCGGATGATCAGGCGGGACACATCGTTCGTCACACCAGTAAAAATGTACATTCTGCCATGGTACATTATTTCCAACATGGGCAAGATGTTCAAAAAATACTCGGGGAGTACTTCCGCCGGATAAGGCCACGTGTAAAGTGTTACTCTGCCCAGTTTTAGAGATCATTTGGATAAATGAATCGCAGAGGGCCTGAACCAGTTTCTCTGGCGAATTAAATATTTTTATGTCAGGATTTTTCAAGACGTACCTCTATAATTCGCAATACGTATCTTCACCGGTTAGATTTTTGCAGGGAGAACGCCAATCCCGTTCAGGATTATCAAATAGCAGACTGGCTTCCTTCGGTCCCCATGAGCCGGCTGGATAGCCAAATAACTTTATCGAAGAATCGTTTTTCCAGGCGTCGAGAATTGGTTCAACAAACTGCCATGATGCTTCCACACTGTCCGTACGGGCAAATAATGTATTATCCCCATTGAGCGCATCAAGAATTAAACGCTCGTAAGCTTCTGGTATTTTTATATCAATCAGATCAGAATAATGAAAATCCATATCCACATTTTTAATCTGGAAACCGGCGCCCGGTACCTTCATACCAAATTTCAATAAAATTCCTTCATTAGGTTGAATGCGCAGGATCAGCTGGTTCTCTGCTAAATGATTTTTATTATACGCTTTAAACAAGTGATACGGCGTCTTTTTAAAATGGATCACCATTTCGGTTACGCGCGTGGGTAAGCGTTTACCGGTGCGGATAAAAAATGGCACATCGGCCCAGCGCCAGTTATCCACAAAGAATTTCAGTGCTACAAAAGTTTCTGTCTGCGATTCCGGATTGACATTGATCTCATCGCGATATCCGGCGACTTTTTTTCCACGGATCATCGATTCGATATACTGTCCGCGGATGACTTGTTTGTTAATTTGTTTGGATTCTATTTTTCGCAACGCCTGAAAGAATTTGTATTTCTCGTCCCTTACGGCTTTTGCCTCAAATGTGGATGGCGGTTCCATGGCAATTGTAGCAGCCAGTTGCAATAAATGATTCTGCACCATATCGCGCAATGCGCCGGATGTATCATAATAGCCGCCGCGATCTTCAACACCGATACTCTCAGCAGATGTGATTTCTACATGACTGATATAGTTCCTATTCCACAAGGGTTCGAAAATACCATTGGCAAAACGAAACGCCATAATATTCTGTACGGTTTCTTTACCCAGATAATGATCGATGCGAAAAATTTGATCTTCATTGAATATTTTTTGCAAGTGTGTATTTAGTTCATGGGCTGAGCTTAAATTATGGCCAAAGGGTTTTTCAACAATTATTCGTTTCCAGCTATTTGATGGTTCCAGATTTAACTTTTCAGCCTGAAGGCCTGATGCAACCATCTTAAAGAATTCCGGCGGTGTAGCCAGATAAAATAAAATATTTTGACTGGTTTTGATATCCGCATTCAGTTTTTGAATATTTGTTTTTAATTCTTTATAGCTTAGATCATCATTCATATCAAAGTAAGAGTAAAAAATACGCTTTATAAAATTCCTGATAGACTGATCGTCAGTTCTAATTTTAGGGGTGATATCCTTTATACTATCAGCCATTTTTTGCCGGTAGGAAATATCATCGTATGGCTTGCGGCCCAGTCCAAGAATAGCAAAGTTCTCAGGTAACAGATCGTTTTTAAATAAATGAAATAGCGCAGGCAGAAGTTTGCGTTTGGCTAAGTCACCTGATCCGCCAAAGACGACAAAAATAAAGGATACTGGTTTCTTCATCGATATTTTCCTGTGAAAATTATATTTCTTAATTATGTATTTGTTCTGAATATAAATATATTTAATTAAATTTGGGAATAAATCCTTTGTTTTGTTGTCTAAAAAACAAAAGCGGATAATAATATTGATAGACGAACAAATTCTTCAGGAAATAAAGAAGGGAAATAGCTTAGCCTATCGGGAGCTGGTGATGCGATATGAATCGCAAATCGCTTCCACTGTTATAAATATGCTGGGGAAAAGTCCGGAAGCAGAAGATATTGGTCAGGAAGTATTTATCCGTTTTTATAAGGCTATCCCTGGTTTTCGAGGCGAGTCGTCCGTAGGAACATATTTAACGCGGATTGCTATAAACTTATCATTAAATGAAATAAAGCGGCGCAAGCGCAGGAAAAATATTTTTGTCAAGAAAGAACTATCCGAATTGATCAATTATATCGATGAAAATAAACCGGATGTATCAGGAGACAAAGAAATGATAAACAGAGCAATTCAATCTTTAAACCCGAAATTCAGGTCGGTCCTTGTATTAAGATTGATCGATGGTTATTCTACGGATGAAGTGGCAAAAATTTTAAAAATACCCTTAGGAACAGTGCTTTCACGTCTTTCCCGAGCCCAGGAAAAATTAAAAGAAAAATTGACGCCATTAATGGAGGTCAGTTATGGATAAAATGATAAAACAACTTTTATACGAATCGTTTGACAGGGAATTAAATGAGCGGGAAAAAATCATTTTAGATTTTGCCCTGATTGATTCTGAGAAGCTGCAAAGAGAGAAAGAAAATTTAATGCTGATGCGGAATAAATTGAATGATCAGGTTGAACCTGGATTTAGTGGATCTTTTGTAAATAAAGTGATGAGTCAAGTTCAGAAGCTGGCTAAACAAGAAGAAAATTATGAGTTTTTCGAAAATGTCTATCTGCTTTTCAGACCGGTTGCTATTGCTGCAACCGTGCTTATTATTGCATTTGTGTCATTAAATTTCCTTAAAAGTGAAAAAATATCGCTCGAGGATGCGATTGCTGTTCCCGATGTAACGATTAGCGATGCATATGATCCCATTACAGACTTTAGTTTGGAGTAAGAAAATGGAAGTTAAAACAAAATCTTATTTAATGATAACCGCTACATTAATATTAGGTATTATAATTGGCATAGTAGGCAGTGGTATGTTTCGAAATTATGTTTTTGAAAAACGAATGGAAAAATTTAGATCCCGTCTGGGTTTTATTGAGCATATGGAAAAAATAATACAACCGGAGCCTTCTCAGAAAGATATATTACGCGAAAAACTGGTATCTCAACAACAACAGTTTACTGAATTAAGTATGCAATTCCGCGCCAAGATGGATTCATTAAACAATGAATTTAAAAAAGATTTGGATAATATTTTAACCGACGAGCAGCAGGAACGTCTTGATAAATCCTTTGAAAGATTTAAATCTCGTTATGGGGATAAACAAAAACATTATCCACCGCCTCCGCCACAGGAACTTAAGTAATATTAATATGCCTTTGAACCTATATTTCCAGTCCGTCAATACAGACAGAGTGGAAACAGTTTAATTGTTTTATTGTCCCAATTTAAGAGGCTAAATTCGGAATATCTAATACTCTATCACTCAAATCTTCAATTCCGAAATTATTTATAATCAATGTTTATCTCTAACAATTAACTTTGGAATATTCGCAAATTTATGCTGTCTAATTTCTTGTGTAGATAAAATGTATTGCAAAGATTATTTATAATTAAAATCAGAAAAATTAAATTAGTACAAATATTCTTTTTTGATATGGGGTATGAAAAAGAGCGAATATTAAGAGTACAATTTATTAAGACGATTTTCTAAGTTTTTATCACCAGCTGAAAAATAATATAAACAAGAACCGGGCTTCAAAATCCTCCTTAGTTTTTTCATCATCCGGTTCTTGTTTTTTTATCCTAAAAAGGAATTTAAACATGAAGAACATTTTGATCTTAATGGTCTTGATTCTTTTCTTTAGCTGCCGCACTCAAAAGGTTAAAAGCAGTTGGGTAGATAATCAAATAATAATTGATGGTATTATCGAAGATTGGAAAGATATACCCAGAACGTTTGACAAGGACATGAAAATGATGTTCAGTATAGCTAATAATGATGAAAATCTGTATATCATGTATTGTTTTAATGATCCTGATTTAGCAAGAATGATTGACGTGCGCGGGATTATTGTTTGGTTCAATAATGAAGGAAATAAAGATAAAATTCTTGGCATATCATTTAAAAGAGAATTTGATGGTACGCCAGAATCACATAAAAAGAGATTGGATAGTGATCCTGAAAAACGTGCGGAATTTGATAGACGGATGCAGATTGATTTGAGTATGCTAAGATTTATGGTTCAATTGAGAGATTCCTTGATTGATATGCCTATTGAAACTATTTCAGGTTATGAAGCCGGATTTAATAAGGTAGACGGTTTATACGGATTTGAGATAAAAGTCCCTGTATCTGAGATAGCCGTATTAAATACCGACAGGAAAATACCTAAAAATAGACGATTGAGTATTGGAATAGAAATCCCCGAAGCCAAGATGGGCGGACGTAGTGAAAAACGACAAATGCCGAAAATGTCCGGCGGAGGTATGCAAGGAGGTCGCGGTGGTATGGGTGGTGATCGTGGCGGCTCTCCCCCCGGGTTTGACAGGCAACGGCCGGATATGAGCGCTAAAGCACTTTGGGTGAATATAGTGCTATCAGAAAATTCTATACCAAAACTTTAATGATATAAGGTTTAGTCATTTTTAAATAAATTATCTGTGCATATAAATGTTTTCCAATCTATTTGAGCAACGTTTTTTATTGCAATCAATAAAAATTATGGAATACATTGTATATCTTGAATGTCTAATTTTTAAAGACAAGTATAAAATGCATAAAAAAAATATCGGAGAGGGTCGATGAAAACAAAACGTATAATATGGACGATTATAACCATAAGCACAATTGCCGCCGGATTATTTACTATCATTTACTGCACGGGTAAAACTGCAGATAAAGAATATCAATTAACGGAAGTTACAAAAACAGATATCGTAAATATAGTCTCATGCAGTGGCACGCTGGAAGCAGTCGGCACAGTTGAGGTAGGTACTCAGGTTTCCGGAGTTATTGATCATATCTATGTAGATTTTAATGATAAGGTGAAGAAAAACCAGGTACTGGCCTTGCTGGATACCGTACTTCTAAAAGCTCAGGTAATTGAAGCGCAGGCAAATTATCAAAAAGCAGACGCTCAATTGCAGGAAGCGAAAGCGGAACATGATAGAAATAAAGCATTATTTGATAATAACTTAATCTCGGAAGCAGAATTTATGCCTTATAGGATTAATTTAAAAATCCAGCAGGCATCTCTGACATCGGCAAAGGCGGCATTACTGCGAGCCGACCGTAACCTCAAATATGCGGTCGTCCGTTCCCCGATTAATGGCACAATAATTGAGCGCAGCGTTGAAGAAGGTCAAACCGTGGCTGCCAGTCTTCAGGCGCCGACCCTGTTTATTATTGCTGATGATTTATCGAAGATGGAAATTCATGCCCAGGTGGATGAAAGTGACATCGGACAAATAAAGAAAGGCCAAAGAGCAACATTTGAGGTCCAGGCATATATTGATAAACAATTTGAGGGAACAGTGCGCCAGGTCCGCCTTCAGCCTGAAGTTGTGCAGAATGTAGTTAATTATACTGTGATTGTTGATGCATCCAATCCGGAAGGTCTTTTATTACCCGGTATGACAGCTACCATAGATTTTTATATAGAGGAACTAAAAGATGTACTTGCTGTGCCTAATACAGCTTTGGGGTTTCAGCCTTCCGAACAAGTGCTCGCTGCATTTCGTGAACGAATGCAGAAACAATTTGCCGCGCGGTCAGATTCTACTCAAAGACCAAGATTTAATCCTGATTCAGAGGGCGGTTCAGGTTTCGGCGCTGGTCGTTTCAATCCAAATGACATGGGATCTGTATGGTTTTTAAATGATGGAGGCGAACCAGAAATGGCATTTTTCCGCAAAGGTAAAACAGATGGAAAATTCACAGAAATTCTTGGATCAAGAAGAATTGTAGAAGGTATGAAACTAATCACAGGATATACTGATCCTTCAAAAGAAGCGGAAGCAACGACTCAACAAAATTCCGGAAGAAGATTCGGACCTCCGGGACTCTTTTAATAATATTAGATAACATCATTTTGACAAGTTGGAATTATGAATAAAATTATTGAAACAAAACAGTTAACCAAAACATTTTACCTGGGTGATATTGCCGTCCACGCATTACGCGGAATAGACCTTTCAGTAGAACCTGGTGAACTGGTTGCCATCATGGGATCATCCGGATCGGGAAAATCTACCCTGATGAATCTATTAGGATGTCTGGATCAACCGACTTCGGGAGACTACTTTCTGGATGGCATTAATGTCAATTCATTGAAAAAAGATGAGTATGCAGAAATCCGTAATCATAAAATAGGGTTTGTATTCCAGGGATTTAATCTGTTACCCAGAACATCAGCGCTGGAGAATGTTGAACTTCCTTTATTTTACGATAGAACGCTTCGAATTAAGAATCCCAAACAGGCGGCAATTGATGCCCTGGCCCGTGTCTCTCTGGCTGAGCGGATGGATCATGAACCGAATCAATTATCAGGCGGTGAACAGCAGCGTGTAGCTATTGCCAGAGCTCTGGTTAATCAACCGGCGATTATATTAGCTGATGAACCAACCGGGAACCTGGATTCAAGGACATCAGTGGACGTAATATCTGTATTTCAGGAATTAAATGATCAGGGCATAACCATTGTGATGGTTACCCATGAACCAGATCTTATTCCATATGCTAAGCGTGTCATTGAGATGCGCGATGGAATAATCAGAAATGATTATCTCGTTGAAAAACGCCGCCGGGCAAAAGAAGATCTGGCAGAGATGGCAACACTGCAAGAAGAAGTTTAATAGATAAATAATACAGACTGGATAAAAATATGTTACAATTCAGAAACCTGATAAAAGCATCGATTAAAAGTATATTAAAAAACCGGATGCGCAGTTTATTGACATCACTGGGTATTATTATTGGCGTTGGAGCAGTTATTGTAATGGTCGCCATTGGCGAAGGCGCTTCAGAGAGAATCAAAAATAATATTGCCTCACTGGGAACAGATTTATTAATGATTCGTTCGGGCGCCAGCCGTTTTGGCGGTGTCAGCCGCGGTGTTGGCAGCGCTGTTGGTTTTACGTTTAAGGATGTGGACGAAATTAAGGAACGGGCAACTACACTTAAAGCGATTTCACCTTTGGTACGTTCTGCTGGTCAGGTTATCGGCGGCGGTAATAACTGGAATACAAGTATAGAAGGCGTTAATACGGATTACCAATACATTAAGAGCTGGGAAATAGGAGCAGGTGAATTTTTTACTGAACGTGATGTCCGGGGAAGAAGAAAAGTATGCGTACTCGGCCATACCGTCGCTAAAGAGTTATTCCCTAATTCAAATCCAATTGGAGAAAGAATTCGTATCCGTAATACACCATTCCAGGTTATTGGGGTTCTCAAAGAAAAAGGACAAAGCGGCATGGGGCAGGATCAGGATGATGTGATTTTAGCGCCGGCAACAACCGTTCTTTACCGGCTTAAAGGCGGTATTTATGTTGACATGATCTTTGTCAGCGCAATTTCAACGGATAAAATTTATGAAGCGGAGCAGGAATTGACTACTGTTTTACGGGAAATTCGGGATGTAAAACCGGGTGACGATGATGATTTCTCTATTCGTAATCAGGCTGAGATAACCGAAATGGCTTCCTCAACAACTGAAGTGTTAACACTGTTATTGGGATCGATTGCAGCGGTATCCTTATTGGTTGGCGGCATTGGTATTATGAATATTATGCTGGTATCGGTTACAGAACGCACAAGAGAAATAGGCATTCGTTTATCGATTGGCGCCCGGGAACGGGATATTCTGACCCAGTTCCTGACGGAATCGGTTCTGCTCAGCGCTATTGGCGGTATCATTGGAATTTTATTGGCTTTCTTAATCACTTATCTACTTCAAACATTTACCACACTTAGTACGGTTATTAAACTAGATATTATTCTAATAGCTTTTTCATTTGCGGCGGCCGTGGGTATATTCTTTGGATTTTATCCGGCAAGGAAAGCAGCCAAATTAAATCCGATTGAAGCGTTGAGATATGAGTAAAGAACTCTGATTTTCATTTATTATGAAAATATATGTAAACTTATATCCTTAATTATTTTACTTTAATTTTCAGATTATTCTATTTGAATTCTAATAAAATTGCTAAAAAGTAACTTATCAAACGATTCGTTAATCATAAAAATGCCTTGCATAAGCATATTGAATCTGAATTTTATTATTCGCAAATTATAATAGATCTCACATTTAAACTGGGATCAATCAATTTTACAGATTAAGCAATTTGAGCAAAATTTCAAATAGAGAGGTTTAATTTAATGACAAGATTTTGGTTAATATTAGTATTCATCAGCTTTTGTTTTGCAACAGAAGATATACCCAATAAGGATTGTAGTAAAGATGTTGCTGATGATCGGGGAAAGATGCAGCCCTGGGATAAAGGTGCATGGGAAACAGGTGAATATCGTAATATTTTCCTTGAAGCCGGGTATAAACAGGAAGATATAGACGCCAAGTTGGCTAAAGCATACCACGATGTTTTTGAAGGACCAGACAGAGTTTATTTTGAAGTGGGTGATTCGATGGCTTATGTATCCGATCTTAAAAACCATGATGCGCGCACAGAAGGTCTTTCTTATGGATTAATGGTAGCAGTGCAGCTCAACAAAAAAGATGTATTCGACCGTTTATGGCGTTGGACAAAAAAATACATGCAGCATCAGGAAGGATCCCGGGAAGCCTATTTTGCCTGGTCCGTTAAACCTGAAACCGGTGAACATAACGCTGAAAATTCAGCTTCCGATGGTGAATTGTATTTTATCACCGCTCTGTTGTTTGCTTCCAATCGCTGGGGTAATGATACCGGGATTGACTATTATGGCGAAGCCAGGCGAATACTGGATGCCATGTGGAGTAAAGATGGTACAGATGGAGTTTATAATGTTATAAATATTGAGCATAAGCAAATCTCATTTGTTCCTGAAAGTAATGGCTATAATTGGACAGATCCATCCTATCATTTGCCGGCTTTTTTTGAAATATGGGCTGAATACGCCAGGGATGGGCATGAACAATTCTACCGTGATTGTGCAGATACTGCCCGGGCGTTTTTGCATAGGGTTGTTCATCCGGAAACCGGACTAAATCCTGATGTGGCTGAATTTAACGGAGAACCAAGGAAATTTTTTTCCATGCCGGCTTCATTTCGTTTTGACTCCTGGCGGGTACCCATGAATATTGCGATGGATTATTCGTGGTATGCAAAAGACAAAGAATGGCAACAGGATTATTGCAAACGGATACAAGATTTTCTTTTCTGCAGGGGGATTGATACATTTGAAGATCAGTTTAATATTGATGGGACTCTCCCAAAATGGATTCTTCCCGCCGGTGGATATCAAACATTGCGTCACTCTCTTGGATTTGTGTCCACTGCAGCGGCTGCTTCAATTATGGGTACCCAGGCAAAAAGCTGGAAGTTTGTCGACACCCTGTGGAATGCTAAGCTGGAACCATACGAGGACGGTTATTTTGATCCCTATTATGATGGTTTACTATATTTGTTTAGTCTGATGCATCTAAGCGGAAATTACAGAATTATTAAACCGCAAATATCTGAATAGGTAAAAAAACTAGGCAGGCCAGATATAAACATTTTCAATTTAGCATTTCAGATTAAAAAAGGACAGAAAAGTAACTTTGTCTTTTGCCTGATTCTTCTGATCCCACTGTGTGTTTTTTCAACTGATCCCAGGCAGCCCAAATTAGGGGATGTCTTTCATAATTTTGGCAATAACCTGGCCGAATCATTTACAAAAGACTACGGAATTTATCATGTGTCAGCCATAGGGTTTTCCTATGGTCTCGTACAGAGTGATGCAGACTGGTATTATTACTCCTATATGAAAGAAAACCAGGCTATTCCCAGTATGGGTATGTCTGCGGTTATAACGGGTGGACTGGTACCGCTGACCGTCCCTCTTTATTTGTATTTCCGCGGAAAATCCAAAGAGGACAACCGGCTGACATATACCGCTCTGGCTATGGGACAATCCGTGATCATGAGTTTACTGGTATCGTCTACATATAAAGCTGTTACCGGCAGACCGGGCCCGGATGTTCTTGATGGTGATAATACCGAAGAAAATTATAGCCACAATTTTCATTTTGGATTTATGCGCCGCGGAATTTTTGAGGGCTGGCCCAGCGGACATACCACGAACGCTTTTGCTATGGCCGGCGTGCTGACCGAGATGTATCCCGATAATAATAAGATTAAGATATTTTCATGGATTTATGCATTTTTTATCGGACTGGGTGTATCCACTAATATTCACTGGTTATCCGATTGTGCGGCTGGCGCTCTGATTGGATATTCTATCGGCAAAACGGTGGGCGGTAGTTTCCGTAAACTGTATGAAGGTGATTCTGGGGAAAGCGCCGGTGGATTCTATTTTAAACCGAATGGATTGGGTTATATCATCAGGTTTTAAGTTTGGTTATTTCACAGCATATCTAAATAGAAATGATTATGTCAATGCAATGTATTTGGGAATCGGGGAAATGTATAAAATTTGTATGCTTGATTTCACAGGAATAATATCATCGTTACTTCACTAAGTTTTTCTAATCTCATTAATTTATCTTTAAATTTATAAACAAAGACAGGTATTACCGGGAGAAAAAAAAGGCGCAGCCTAAAAAAGACCACGCCTTTATAATTGTACGGAATTATTTTATTAAAAGCATACGCCGGGTTTGGACGAAGTTGCCTGACTGAAGCCTGTAAAAATAAACACCGCTTGGCAATTCCGATGCATCCCATGTCACCTGGTATGTACCGACCGGCTGACTCGCGGATATTAACGTCGCTATTTTTTCCCCGAGTATATTAAAGATAGTTAAATCCACATGAGTAAGGGCCTGTTTACCGGTCCCGACTGAATATTCGATTGTAGTAGAAGGATTAAAAGGATTGGGATAATTCTGCATAAGTTGAAATGAAGCCGGTTTCTGATTTCCTGAAATCCTGATGTTAGAATGAATATAATTGGATTCGTACAATCCCATATCCGGAGAAGTACCATAATGATCTGCCGGTGTACTGAATACAAGCGTGTCGCTGCCAACAGTAAACAATGCTGTGCCGGCATCGATACACTGTGATTCCTCAGCCAGGTTAAAATCATTATTTGGAGCGTCCACAAACATCGGATCATCATCAATATTATCATTAACACCGGTGTATCCGGACTGGGTTGTCCGGGAATAATGCACATTGCATACTGCGCCGTTGGTCAGGGCGATATCAGAATTGTTATCACTAAAGATAGAGTTGATTACATAGGTAATAATGCCGCCGGCGCGATTATGAATTGCCGCTAAATCTCCCAGATTCCCGGCGAATGTACAATGCGTTATATGTGATGAAGAACCGGAGCCCCAGTTGAATATACAGCTGCCATAGATGGTAGCTGAATCTCCTGTGAACAGACAGCGATTAATTCGGCTGGGTGAATCATGATTATCAACTGCGCCGCCGTATGGTGACCAGTTGTTAATAAAGCGGCAATTATCAATATAAGCCGTGTCGGTTATAAAGTAATTGCAAACAGCGCCGCCCTGGCCTGATGCGTAATTATCTTCAAATGTACAATTTGCAATATCCGTTGAACCGGTGTGGCTGGCTAGGACGCCGCCTCCGGAACTCTCATCACCGGCGCCGTTTGCAAAACCGCCGGTTACATAAAAACCGTCCAGCCGTGTAGCCGCATTGCCGGAGACAACGTGATAACAATTATCCGATGAATCGTCCAAAACGCCAATATCACCGCTCAATATAGTTGGGTTGTTTTCCCAGTCTCTCTCATCCAAAGAGGTTTCCGTACCGGCAAATCCGCCATATACTGACACGCCTTCACCAAGCGTAAACGAAGCCTGGCGGTGATCGCTTAATCCGGTGGTATCGGGAGTATACGTACCGGCGGCAACCCAAATTTCGGCGCCGTTTGATGCATTTTCAACCGCTTCGGATAAATCGGTAAGGGCGTTCGTCCAGCTTAAACCTGAGTTGTTTCCTGCGGCATTTTCATCTACATAGATCCGTTCAGGAAGTCTGGTATTTTTAAACAGGACAAAGCCGTCATTGGATCCGGAATATTTTGAGGCCAGGATATCCATCCACCCATTTCCGGTTATATCACCGGCTTTCAGACTGTGGAAATCGCCGATGCCGAAATCAACCTTAACGGAATCATATACAAACCAGTTATCCTGGTTGTTATAGTAAATATGCAAATCATTAAAATTATTATAGCCGCCGTAAATAACATCGGGATAAGTATCGTTATCGATATCAAACATAACCGCAGCCGTTGCCGGGGTTGTAAAAATTGCGATATTTTCTTCTGTCCATGTCAGCGAATCGTCTATTGCGCCGCCTTGGTACACATATAACCTGTTGTCGGATGAATACCCGACAACGTCGGCATATCCGTCTTTATTCAAATCGCCGGCCGAATGGGGAGAGCCCACTGTCCAGGTAGGTAATGCGCTGTAATAATCGGGTGGCCCGACCGATTTCCAGTTAATATTTCCCGTATCAAGATTGGTATAAGCCCTTAAAAAGTATTGATTGCTTCCGCTGCCGTACCATTCGGAAACCAGTCCTATTAAATCAGGACGGCCGTCATTATTAATATCAGCTACATTCAGTCCCTTACAGTCACCATTACTTTGTTCAAGCTGAGGCGAGGCGCCTAAAGTAAATGAACCTGTGCCGTCGCCGTACAAGACCTTAATATAATCCCAATCCGTACCGGCTACGATATCAGGATTTCCATCCAGATCGAAGTCGTCGATAAGAACCTGCCATCCGTAATCCGTATCAATATTTGATATATCCCATGCACCGTCGTTATTTATACAAACGTATGTTCCGTTGGAACGTACGGCAACGGCGGCGTCCATATCTCCATCACCATCCAGATCGGCCACGGCGATATCATGAATACTGTAGGGAAGACCTGTTATTTCATCAACCATTTCAAGGCTGTCTTTTTCATGATTGAATACCCAGACTTCAACGCTGTATCCGTTGAAATTTCCGGTCCAAACATCAGCAATGCCGTCGCTGTTATAATCTTCCAGGGCGATGGCTTTGTACTGCACGCCGGCAGCGTATGACTGTACGCTAAAATCTTCCGCTGCATAGGCGGTAATGGTGAATAAAATGAAAAACAATAAAGTAAGATATCTCATACTTCCTCCGTTAGTTAAGTGGATTAATCGTGTATAAAATTAATTAAAGTTTAAGATACTTGTGTAATTAATCACTAATCTCATATAAGTTCACTCGGGTATATCAACAAATACTTTAGAAGTAAACCGATAGCTGGATAGAATACAGTTTAAATTCACAGATTATTGAGAGTTAAAAACAGTTACCGGAATATCTTTAACTAATAACCCGTTAATCGCTTCCCAATGACTGTGGGTTTCGGAACGGTCTTCTGATTAAACAGCTGATGCAACTTAATCCGAACACTTAGAGATTACTTGTTAAATACATTTTTCAAATACAGTTCAAATGATAATTTGAAGTTGTTTTATTCTTTCGCATATCTTAATTTGCATTATCCACCGATTGGTTATTAGATAGTTATACTTTTTTTAGAAAAAGGAAAAATCATGGTAACAGCCATAACCGTTCTGAATGTGCAAAGAAATAAAATAAATGAAATTGCCGGTCAACTTTCTGATATGGATGGAATAACAGAAGTGTACTCTGTAAGTGGACAATTTGATTTAATAGCCATAATGAGAACAAAAGATAATGAGATGCTGTCAGATCTGGTAACAAATCACCTGCTTAAAATAGACGGCATATTAAACAGCGAAACGATGCTGGCATTTCGCAGCTTTTCCAAGCATGATCTGGAAAGAATGTTTTCTATAGGTCTTGAAAAATAAAAATTTATTGAATTTCAAAAACAAGAAAACTCTTGTACTATGATTTCAGTTTTCCTTTATTTAATAATGTAGTCAAACCATTAATCATAAATACTATTTCAAAATCTAAAATTTTAATTACCTAAAATCTGGGACTCTCTTTAGTATATAAAACAGATACTCAGGTTGCTGACTGTTCCACTTCGCCAGGTTTTTCTAATCTCTTTATTTTATGCCGCATTTTATAAATTTTAAAGTTTGTTAAACCATCCATTTAATCATATAAGTGACTCAGACCTGTATTTCATTTCGAAAAAAATTAAGATTAACTATCGTGCTGAAACTAATAAAGTTCATCATCGTATCCTAAAGCATTGCACGTCTTTTGGGAGGCATCCTTATGAAAACGAGTATTTTATTTTCATCAGTTTTATTTGTATTTATAATGATTATATGGTCTTGCTCTGATGATTCACCGTCCGCGTCCGAACCGATGCTATCGGAAAAATTCCAGGAAGCCCTCGATGACGGACTTGTATCATTCAATGGCAAAGGTGTATCAGCCGCTGTTATTATGCCCGACGGTGAGAAATGGGTAGGTGTAAGCGGTATATCCCACGGAACAACAAAAATTACAGAGGACATGCCATTTGCAGCCGGAAGCACTGCGAAAAATTTTACGGCAGTGACCATACTCCAACTGGCAGAAGAAGGCAAACTCACTTTAGATGATTCACTTTATCAATGGTTACCAACCTATCCTTATATCGACAGTACAATTACCATCCGGCAGCTGCTTAATCATACAAGTGGATTAAGTGATTTTGTGGATAATCATGATTTTTGGGTTGCTGTTTTCGAAGATCCTTCAAAAGTATGGACGCCTGAACAAATAATACTGAACTTTCAACAGGAATCTTTATTCCCTAAAGGCACGGATTGGAATTATTCCACAACCGGGTATCTTTTACTGAGAATGATTATTATGGATATTACAGAATCGGATATCATCACGGTTAATGAAGAACGATTCTGGGAACCGTTTAATCTAAGCCATTCATTTACATCAATGGGGGAAACGGCACTTCCTGCTAATATTGCTCATGGCTGGTGGGATTTGAATGGAGACGGCATATATGATGATTTTTCCTCGTGGTCCAGAAATGCATTCAGCAGCGGCGCCGGTGGTGAAGTATGGTCTACAGCGGAAGATCTGGCCGAATGGGCTAAAGCCCTATTCCTTGATAAAACGGTTCTTTCACAGTCCTATCTGGATCAGATGCTTAATTTTCACTCGCCATGTACCGGGGAAGAATATATGTGTTCAGGATATGGATTGGGTGCAGTTCAGTATAATCCACAGCTTCTTAATGGTTTAACAGCTTATGGTCACAGTGGTAACGCACCCGGCTATGCGGCCGCCTGTATATATTTACCAGATTATAATGTGTGTATCGGATTGATGGATAATACGGAAGAAGGTGAATCAATGGCCATGAGTCTTAGCAATATATTAACAGTAATAACTGATGAACTTGAAGGTGCACCTTAGGTTGTAGAATTATTCATATCTCATAATCGGGTATAGGTTTAAGAATGAGCTATCAAGTCCGGCCGGATATTATTTTAATTATCTACTTTTTGCTTGATCCCGTCTGAGCCGGGCAGGCAAAAAGTAGCATGCCGCAAGGTGGCGTAAGCCATGCCCTTTGGCACACCCCTTATCCCGAGAGGGACCACTTTCGTGGCGGGGAAAAATCAAGGCTGGAAAATAAATAGAAAGAAAAACTAAAGCTCATTTCACTAAAATTCTGAATCAGAATTTTAGCCGTTCCACGTCGCTGAGTTTTTCTAATCTCTTTATTTTATGCCGCTTTTCAAACTAGGTATGATATATATTAATTGGATGCTTCTAAATCCGGCCTATTAAAAACAGGTGAAACAGAAATAATTGGAACGCAGCGTTTAAAACCACCCCTCTTTGCCAAAGGGCACCACTTTTGTGGCCGTCCCCTCTTACCAAGGGGGGATTCAGGGGGGTATCTTTTCCATTCCCGAAGTTGTTCAAATCTTCGATTTGATTACAAATTCGTGGATCCTCCCAAAGGAGTCCTTTCGGACCTTACGGGACAAGGGAAAAGAACATTTATTCAACTTTTTAAACTTTCTCTTTGCATTTTTGCCCAGAACAGTTACAAATCTGCCCAGAAGAGATAAATTTTGCCCAGAATACTTACAAATCTACCCGGAAGGGAGAAGTCCGAATTACGCAGGGGATGGTCAATTCCTGACGGGAAGACTCAAATTCCAACGGGAAGGGGGCAAATCGTAACGGGGAAACACAAAATATAACGGGAAGGGGTCAATTCCTGACGGGAAGACTCAAATTCCAACGGGAAGGGGTCAATTCCTGACGGGAAGACTCAAATTCCAACGGGAAGGGGGCAAATCGTAACGGGGAAACACAAAACACAACGGGAAGGCCTGAAATACTGACGGGAAAGATACACGCCGGATATTTTTTTAATTTTTAAACTTTCTCTTTGCATTTTTGCCTTTTCCTTTTTATAATCTTTCTGCGTTCTTAAAACCATAGCCTTAGAATACAAAAAATATAGACTGTATCAAAGATTTCGCCAAGCTACATATTAGGAATAATTAGTAGAAATGAATCTTTAAACTTAAAATATTTAATTGTCAGTTATAATGATGAGTATTATAAGGACAAGTTGCATATAATTGAATGATATTTGTTTAAGAAAATATTGGAAGGAATAGATATGAAACATATTTTGGCAATTTTTTGGTTGTTGATCATTCCACCATTTTTATTTGCCCAGTCATCAGAAGGTTACTATCGCTTTCCAACCATCCATGATGAAACGGTAGTTTTTACTTCAGAAGGGGATTTATGGATGACTGATATTCAGGGAGGAATTGCGCAGAGGCTAACGACTCACTATGGTATGGAATCTCACGCTGCGATTTCACCTGATGGTATGTTCATCGCATTTTCTGCACAGTACGAAGGACCCACAGAAGTCTACACCATGGCCATAGAAGGAGGATTGCCAACTCGACGAACCTACGAAGGTGAAAATGCCCTTGTAGTAGGTTGGACTCCTGATGGACAAGTTCTTTACAGTACGGAACAACATTCAACATTGCCCAACAGACAACTGGCAATGGTTAACCTGAAAAGCTATAAAACCAGCTTGGTTCCATTAAATCAAGCCAGTGATGGATCCTACGCCAATAGCACCACTATTTTCTTTACACGATTACCATTTCAAGGAAGTCGTACAAAACGATATAAAGGTGGTACAGTGCAAAACATTTGGAAATTTACCCAAGGGACGGAAGAAGCCATTCCGTTAACCAGCAATTACACTGGAACAAGTAAGGCTCCCATGTGTTGGAATAATCGCATCTATTTTGCCAGCGATCGTGATGGGACAATGAACCTTTGGTCTATGAATGAAGAAGGTAGCGATTTGGTTCAACACACTTTCCACAAAGGCTGGGATGTACAATCGCCCGATCTCCATAATGCAAAAATTGTCTATCAACTTGGCGCGGATCTACATCTCTTTGAAATTGAGGCCAATAAAGATCGAAAATTACCAATCACACTGGCTTCAGACTTTGATCAAACACGGGAAAACTGGGTGAAGAATCCAATGGAGTACCTGACTAATGTTCACATTTCGCCGGATGGTGAGCAAATTGTTCTAACGGCACGCGGACGTATATTTGTCGCTCCGACCAAACAAGGAAGATTTGTTGAAGTCACCCGAAAAGAGGGAGTACGTTATAGAAACGCGCGATTCATTCTCGATAATAAGTCATTACTGTTTCTATCTGATGCTTCAGGTGAACAGGAGTTTTGGAAATATCCTGCCAACGGAACTGGTCAGGGAGAACAGTTGACTCATGATGCTCTAATATTGCGTTTTGGAGGGATCCCTTCCCCCGATGGGAAAAGATTTGCTTTTACTGACAAAAACAATCAACTTTGGATTTACGAGTTTCAATCAAAAAAACCAATCCGAATTGCTGTTTCTGAAACCGGGAACTTTTTTCAATTAAGCTGGTCCCCGGACAGCAAATGGCTAACATATGTGAGTACAGCAGACAATTCCAATGTGCTTATAAAGCTTTACAGTATTAAAAGCAAATCAACCATTGAACTTACAAGTGACCGAGTGGATAGCTACAACCCAGTATGGAGTCCAGACGGCAAATGGCTCTATTTTCTCTCTGACTGGTATTTCCAATCCTTGGTGAGAGATCCCTGGGGACCACGACAGCCCGAACCGTTTCTTGACAAGACCACAAAAATCTATATGGTTTCTTTAGTCAAAGATCAGAGATTCCCTTTCCTGCCAGAAGATGAAATCTATATTGAGGAAAAATCAGAAAAAGATAAAGAAAAGAACAAGGAAGAAAAAAAGAAAGACGACACATCTGAAAAGGTTGCGGTAAAGATCGATTTAGACGGATTACAGAGACGCATCATGGAAGTTCCGATTGATTCAGGCAATTATGGCGGTCTTTCAGTTAATAAAACTCGGCTTTTCTATACTGAAACGGAGACATCAATCAAAGAAAAAAGAAAACTAATCGCGCTTGATATTAAAAATGATAAAATTGAACCCAAAACACTGGTAGAAGATATTCGTAACTATGAACTCTCTCAAAATGGCAACAAGATATTAATCCGGAAGGATAAGGATATCTATGTATTCGATGCTTCTGAGGGATCCGTTGACAAACTGGTAGATTATAAAGTCGATTTGAGTAAATGGATATTTTCAGTAAATCCACGTGAAGAATGGCAACAACTATTTGTGGACGCATGGAGATTGGAACGCGATTATTTTTACGATCCGAATTTACATGGAGTGGACTGGAGAGGTTTATTGGAAAAACATTTACCTCTTGTCAAACGAGTTACTGATCGTGACGAGTTAAACGACCTCATTTCCCAACTTGTTGGTGAACTTTCAGCATTACATATCTTTGTGCGTGGCGGTGATCAACGAGAAGGAGAGGATCAAATCAGTACAGCATCATTGGGAGCTGAACTTAAACGGGAGGAAGCAGCTGGTGGGTATCGCATTGATCACATTTATCAATCGGAACCGGACTATCTAGATCGGCAGTCTCCCCTAGTAAAGCCATACCTGAATATTAATGAAGGCGACGTGATTTTGGCAATTAATGGTGTATCCACTATGTCTGTTGTACACCCAGGAATTTTACTTAAAAACCAGGTGAATCTGCAGGTACTCTTAAAAATCAAATCAAAAAAGGATGGTAAAATATTCGATGCTGTTGTGAAGCCAATTTCTCCGGGTGAAGAAAGAAGATTACGGTACGATGATTGGGAATACACTCGCCAACAGCAAGTTGAAAAAATGAGTAAAGGTCAAATCGGTTATGTACATCTACGTGCCATGGGTGGTAACAATTACGCCGAATGGGTGCAACAATTTTATCCAGTTTATGACCGCCAGGGATTAATCATCGACATGCGACATAATCGTGGTGGAAATATTGACAGTTGGATTTTAGAAAAGCTGATGCGCAAAGCATGGTTTTACTGGAAAGGTCGTGTCGATAAACCAATCTGGAATATGCAGTATGCATTCCGTGGACACATGGTAGTATTGTGTATTGAAAGAACCGCTTCCGACGGTGAAGCCTTCACTGAGGGCTTTAGAAGATTGGGTTTGGGTCAAGTTATTGGCACCCGCACTTGGGGGGGTGAAATCTGGCTATCTTACGACAATTGGCTGATGGATCGTGGAATAGCTTCGGCTGCAGAATATGGAGTTTACGGTCCGGATGGTGAATGGCTTATCGAGGGTCGAGGTGTAGAACCGGATATTGTAGTAGATAATTTACCCTATGTCACCTTTAATGGCAAAGATGAACAACTTGAAGTCGCTGTTAAACACCTTCAGGAGCTCATTCAAAAGGATCCACGACCAGTTCCCTCCCCAAATTCTCATCCGGATAAATCGTTTGATTATCAAAAAATAATCGATGTGCAGGAAAAGTAAAGTGATTATCTGACAATGTGTTGATGATATTGAATGAATTTATGGATTTGGAAATGTTGTTACACTACCAGAGATTTGTTTAAAAAAATATAATCCTCTGTTATTTGAGTTAATAGTATCCCTTCCTTTTCATCTTTGCATATAAACAACAGGATGAATTTTTTTAATATATGCAGGTTATAATAATAACATACTGAGAAAAGTTTACTAACCTCAGCATTTTAATTTACTAATATGCGGAGGCTAATTTATTAAGATACGTAGCACATTTTTTTAAATAGAAATATGTTCTTTTTGTCTTGATACAAAAAGAACCAAAAAAATCAAGGCTGGAAAATAAATAGAAAGAAAAACTAAAGCTCGTTTCACTAAAATTCTGAGTCAGAATTTTGGCCGTTCCACTTCGCTAAGTTTTTCTAATCTCTTTATTTTATGCCGACTTTTAGAAACTTATGATATCTGTTAATTTACGAATGATTTTAAACCGGCCTATTAAAAACAGGTGAAAAAGAAATAAACGGAATGCAGCGTTTACCCCCCCCGTTTTCCCCCCTGACAGGGGGGATGGCTAAATCTATCATAGACTCAGTAAAGGGGGGTCGTTTTTCGGCTACCCATGAATAAATTCATGGGCTAGTCCGGTTATTTTTTTAATTTTTAAACTTTGTTTTTGCATTTTTGCCCTCTTAAAATAACCATGGATTATATCTTTTAGTGAAAGAGCACATTAAAAATATATGAAATAACCATTATCCTACTTTGGTTATACTCAAAATATCTATATGACAGGAGTGTGTGATAGATCTATAATTTTATAAGCATGATTTAAATTTTTTAGACTAAAATACTTAATCATTAAATTAGAACGGTACAAAACTATGCAAAGAAGAAATCTACTATTAAGCATTCTTGCTTTTTTCCCTTTGAATTTATTAGCAAAACTTCAAGCTCTCAACTCTTCAGAAACCAATAAGGGTTTTAAGGTATCCGCAGGGAATGCCAGATTTGGAGAACATTATAAGATGAAGGGTGTAACGCTTAACACTTTGGATATTAAAATTTCATCTTCAGATACGGAAGGGAATGTAGCTGTATTTGAACAAACAGGTCTTACGCCTAAAGGTGGCCCGCCTTTACATATCCATCCTTTTCAGGATGAATGGTTTTATGTTTTGGAAGGAAAGTATTTGTTTCAGGTTGGAGAAGACAGACATCGACTTTCTGAAGGGGATATGATTTTTCTTCCCAGAAAAGTTCAACATGCCTTTATACAACTTACTGAAAAAGGCAGGATGGTAGTTTCGTATTTGCCGGCGGGGAAAATGGAAGCATTTTTTAAAGTGACAAATGAATGGACTTCACCACCTGCAAAAGAGGAAATAGAAAAAGCTTTTACAGACCATGACATGAAAGTGGTAGGACCGCCGCTAAAATTTGAATGAAAAGCAGTAACACCCTTATTATATTTTTTACTTTTTAAACTTTGTTTTTGCATTTTTGTTTTTCCCTTTTTATACTCGGTTTGGATTTATATTAGTCCGGTTTCACAAACACATCCATAGTAATCCATAAATAATTTCGAACATAGATTGAAAGGATTAAAGAATATGTCAAAACTAAATGTGTATCTGATTTTTATCTGTTTTATTCTGTTTTTAGTCTCAGTTTGTACTGCTGAACATAAATCAATTCAGAATGATGCAGACCAAAATTTTCTAATGGTTAAAGGAAATCAATTGGTCAACCAGAAAGGCGATACCGTTATATTACGTGGGTTCGGTCTGGGCGGCATGCTGCATATGGAAAATTTTATTGATGGTTACCCGGCCAATGAAGAGGCCATGAGAGAAGGATTACTGGCAGCGCTGGGGCCGGAAAAATACAATCTCTACTTTGAACATTTTCTTAAAAATTACTTTACTGAACCGGATGCAAAATACATCAACAGTCTTGGATTAAACCTGGTACGCATTCCCATCAACTATCATTTATTTGAAGATGACATGAATCCCGGGGTGATAAAAGAAGAGGCCTTTGAACATCTTGACCGTGTGATTGATCTATGCGCCAAATATAACATCTACACGATCATCGATCTGCATGCGCTGCCCGGATTTCAGAATCAGCACTGGCACAGCGACAATCCCACGCACATAGCTTTATTCTGGAAACATAAGGATTTCCAGGACCGGGCGCTTCACCTGTGGGAGGTTATTGCAAAACGCTATATCGATCAACCCTGGATTGCCGGTTATGATCTGATCAATGAACCGGCTGATCCAACCGGAAAGAAGGTATTCCCATATTACAAACGCCTGCATGACGCCATTCGAAAAATCGATCCGAACCACATTTTGTTTATCGAGGGAAATACCTATGCCAAAGACTTCAGTATGTTCACTGAAGTCTGGGATAACGTTGTTTATGCCAATCACGATTATGCAAGACCGGGTTTTGGCGGTGATTATCCGGGTTATATCGATGGAAAATTTATTGACAAAGATTCACTTGAGCAGGTTTTTCTCGGGAAGAGCGATTTTATGTTAAAAAATAATGTCCCGATCTGGGTTGGTGAATTTGGTCCGCTCTACACTGGCGATCCCAAACAGGATGATATTCGCTACCAGGTGCTTAAAGACCAACTGACCTATTATGATAAATATAAAGTGAGCTGGTGTATCTGGCTGTACAAGGATATGGGACTTCACGCCATTATGCACCAGAAAGCTGATACGCCATACATGAGACTGGTTTCCGCATTTCTTTCCAGAAAGGATTCGCTCGGGGTGGATTCCTGGGGAACCAGTGATAAAAATATCCGGCAGGTTATAGCGCCCATAGAGAAATTGTTTGAAAAAGAATTTCCGGAGTACAATCCCTATCCGGCCGGCTCGAAAAGACACATCCGGCTTCTGGTCAGACACATCCTGATGGCAGAAGCGCTGACGCCGGAATATTGTAATTTATTTAAAGATTTATCTGAAGCGGAATTAATCGCTCTGGCTGAATCTTTCCGGTATGAAAATTATGTAAAACGGCAGCGGTTGGAAGACATTCTCACCGGCAGGGAAAAGTAATCGAAATAATACGAATGATTCTTGTCTGCTGCTATAGGAAACTAAAGCTGTGGCTAAGTGAGACAGGCGCAGGAATGACATTATTGCCGCTTCGCCAAGTTTTTCTAATTTCTTTATTTTATGTTATATAAAAAGATTTTAGTATAGTTCTTGACAGCCCAAGGTTTTAGAGGTTGTATATAAACATGAAATCAGGCCGGTTTTGTCATTCCCAACTTGATTGGGAATCCAGAAAAAACAGTAATTTTTAGATTCCCGTTTTCGCCTGTCCGGTTGAAAACCCGGCATAGACGGGCTCAGACGGGTCTGGTCGAGCTGAACGAGTTTGAAAATTGCAGATACCAGCGCGAGTTATCCCGCCCGGGCCGGATGGCCAGACAAAATGTAAAGTAAAAAAGATTTTTAAAATAATGATTATGTACTTTCTGCCTTGATGCAGAAAGTACCAAAGAGATCAAGACTCACAGTAAAAATCTTGAAATTCAACGGTTCACTACACTAAAATTCTGAAACTCGTCCAAAGAGCAGGACTCGGACAGTCAGAATTTTTACGTTCCGCTCACCTGAATTTGCTACGATTTTTACTGAATGTCTACACTACAAACTTTTTTGATATCAGAATTATTGGCAAAGTTCTGAAAGCTTCTAAATCCGGCCTATTAAAAACAGGTGAAAAAGAAATAAGCGGAACGCAGCGTTAAAATCACCCCCATTTTCTGCCTTACCAAAGGGGGACGGCTATAAATATGGCGTCTCTCAGTATTTTATTTATCCCCCATAAAATATAAATTTATTTTTGCAACGAAACCCATTGCATATTATCTTTAGTCATGATCAAAAATTTTAAACAGTCCTGGCTTGAAGATTTTTGGAATAAAGGAAATCATAAAAAGGCGCCGGCAGATTTAAAAGATCGAATTTTAAGAAAACTTGATATGTTAAATGCAGCAAAAGAAATAAAAGATTTAATATCTCCACCTTCAAATCACCTTCATCAGCTGCATGGCGATAGGGAAGGACAATGGGCAATATCAGTCAATGGTCCATGGAGGCTTTGTTTTCGATTTGACGACGGAGATATATTTGATATTGAATTCGTCCAATACCATTAGGAGAAAAATATAATGTTACCAAAGAATAGACGTCCGATACATCCGGGTGAAATCATACGATATGAATATTTACAACCCTTAAATCTTACTCAGCAAAAATTAGCTGATGCTCTGGATATTACGAGAGTTAGGATTAATGAAATAATTCTGGGTAAAAGATCCATTACCCTGGATACGGCATTTCGGTTATCCAGATTTTTTAATACAACACCTGATTTCTGGATTAACCTGCAAATGAATGTAGATATGTGGGATACGCTCCAGCAAAATAAAAAAGAATATGACAAAATAAAAAGCGTTGCATAGAAAGTTCCGGAATGCCGCCGGAATATTTTTTTACTTTTTTAAACTTTCTTTTTGCATTTTTGCCTTTTCCTTTTTATTATCTTTCAGCGTTCTTAAAACCACGCCTTAAAATGTATAAAATATAAAATACTTTGAGAAATTCTTATTTATCATATTATAAAAGTTATCCCAATTAAGTGTGAAAGAAATAACAGATGTTACATATAGAAATGCGAAAACTAATTTTACATGCGCTTTATGAGGATGAATGGCTTTATCATCAACTTATATTAAAAGGCGGCAATGCTCTTTCAATGATATATAAGGTTGGAATGAGGACTTCTTTAGATTTAGATTTTTCTATTAGCAGTGATTTTCCTGATCCCAATAAAGTATCAAAGATAATTTATAAAGCTTTGGAAAAAAAATT
>JAFGKZ010000143.1 GCA_016928315.1 Calditrichaceae bacterium | reverse complement strand
TATCAGTAAAATAAATTTTCCATCAGAATAGTCCTACTATCTCGCCATTTTCATCCAGGTCAATTTCCATGGCCGCAGGTTTTTTAGGCAGACCTGGCATGGTCATGATTTCACCGGTGTAAACGACTGCAAATCCGGCGCCGGCGGAAACCTTGGCATTGGTAACCGTGATAACAAAATCGGTTGGACGGCCCGGTATTTTTGGATTATCGGTAAGCGACGCCGGTGTTTTGGCAATACAGATAGGCAAATTGCCATATCCCAGTTTTTCAATTTGAGAGATATCTTTCTTTGCCGCTGTAGTCAGTTCCAGGCCCGATGCGCCGTAAATTTTTTTAGCTACAGTTTCAATTTTTTCAACGACAGGCGATTCGGTGTCATAAATGAATTTTATCAGACCCGGTTTCTTACACATTTCCACCAATTTTTCAGCCAGTTCCGGTCCGCCGGCGCTTCCGGATTCTCTGTAATCGGTTATAACGGCTTCAACGCCGTTTTCGGCACAGACTTTTTTAATATGTAATAATGCTTCATCGGTATCATCGGCAAAACGGTTAATGGATATAATTACGGGGATATTAAACTGACGAATATTTTCAACGTGTTTTAGCACATTTTCAATACCGTGAAGCTCAAAAGCCCGCTTGGTTACAACCAGCACGGAGGCTGCCGGATTCAATCCGCCGATGCGGCATTTAATATCAAAGAATTTTTCAGCGCCAAGATCCGCGCCAAAACCGGCTTCGGTAATCACATAGTCGGCAAGTTTTAAGGCCATGCGGGTGGCAATCAATGTATTACAGCCATGAGCGATATTAGCAAAAGGACCGCCGTGTACAAATACGGGTGTGCCTTCCATCGATTGTACCAAATTGGGATTGATGGCATTTTTTAATAACACAGCCATGGCGCCATGAACGCCAAGATCGCGTGCCAAAACCGGCTTGCGCATGGAATCATAACCAACAATGATCCGGCCCAATCGTTCTTTTAAATCGGTAATATCTTTAGCCAGACACAACACTGCCATCACTTCCGATGCCGCGGTGATTTCAAAACCGTCTTCGCGCATTACGCCATTGATACCGGCGCGTTCCAGCCCGACGATAATGCTACGGAGCGAGCGGTCATTCATGTCCATAACCCGTTTCCAAACAACCCGCCGCGGATGCAGTTCCGGTTCGTTTTTTTGATGCAGATGATTGTCAATTACAGCAGACAGCAGATTGTGAGCGATGGTAACCGCATGTAAATCACCGGTAAAATGGAGATTGATATCCTCCATCGGTAATACCTGAGAATAGCCGCCGCCGGCAGCGCCGCCTTTGAGTCCAAAACAGGGACCAAGCGACGGCTCACGAATGGCCATTATGGTTTTTTTGCCGATAAGCTGCAGCGCCTGTCCCAGACCGATTGTAGTAGTAGTTTTACCTTCGCCCATCGGCGTTGGCGTCATGGCGGTAACTAATATGAGTTTACCATCGGGATTATCTTTCAGGCGATCCGATAAACTCAAAGGTACTTTGGCCATATATGGGCCATAGGATATAATATCATCCCGGGATAAACCGATCTTCCGCGCTATTTCTTCAATAGGTTTCTTTTGGCACTCTTGTGCAATATCAATATCCGATCTCATGTTTTATACCCGCTGCATTCCAAGACTACCAAGCAGACCAATCAAATTGTCTTTATTAATAACATGCTTATTGTACATCTCTAAAATGGTTTCAAGGTTTAATTCTATTCTTATTCCAGGCGTCTCCGCCAAGCCCTCATCCGAAACTATGGTGATATCATCAGGACTTATTTTTTCTTTCACAGCTAATTGATCTTTAATAGTATCAATCGATAAACCTTCGATCTGGTTGGCTGCAATTTCTCCGCTGACCAGACACGAATCATCATCAATCTCAAGTTCTACGCCATAACGATGAACCATACCCAACTTTTCCGCAATGGCATCAACAAAAACGGAAAAGCCGTCCGTTACAATACATATTTTATAACCCATTACTTTTAAAGTCTGAATTAATTCGATTGTACCGGGATCAACCGATATGTCACAGGCAATTCTATTTAATACATCAAAAGGTAAACCTTCCAGCAATTTTGCCGCCTTATCCAGAGAGGCTGCCGGATCACCGGCCGGAAATGCAGATTTTATTTCCCCCGATGTAATTTCCGTTTGATGCAGAATATCCTTTACTGTATCGTCTGGAATAAGACTATGGGTAATATCAAACAAAATGACGCGTTTCTTTTTATTGAAAACGTCATCGGTTTGAAACAAAGCAATGATGCCGATATCCTGCATGTTTTTTGTAATATCTGTCATTAAATTTTCCAAGGGTAGCTTACAATGGCTGACATCCGTAAGGAGTTCCATCAGAAAAATATTTTCCCTGGCAATATTCTTTGCAAACTCAATATTAGCGTTATCATTAGCCAGCGTTTGCGCTATGGATGCGATGATACCAGGTTTATCCCGGCCTACCAGAATGATAAGAATATTTTTCTTTTCAGGGTTTCGGGCAACAGGATGATAGTTGTCAACCGTAAGCCCCAATCCTGTATCTTCCCCGATAGATTTTATCAGTTCTTTGAATTTTTCAAGGCGAAGCTTACTATCAGATAAATCTACAACCAGATAAATTGTGAACAGGCCGTGCAGCACATCCTGTCTGAGATCGACAATATTGCCCCCGGCTGCAGCAATTGGATTGGTTATGCTGCCAACCAGCCCAACTTTATCATTTCCCATGCCATGGACGATATAAAGTCGTTGTTGTGTCATGGAGTGTTCCTCATCTTATATTTTTGTTGAATTCGATTTATTTAGCAAACCACCATAAAGTAGTAATTTGTCATTCTGAATGAAGCAAAGCGAAATGAAGGATCTGTATTTCAGGATTATAGATTCTTCACTTCGTTCAGAACGACAAATAGCGGATTCCTCTATATTTCCCCAATCAGGGTTTATTGTCAGGAAAAGGTTTTTAACCCGGCTTCCTGAATGATAACCGGCGTTATGCTTTCCCACATTACTGGCATTAAATGAATGCCGCGAATCCCCTTTAGTTTTTTGATTGTTTGGATCTGTTCAACAGCGATTCTGACGCCTTCCTCTTTTGGGTCTTTAGCTTGTTTCATACGGTTGATGTATTCTTCATTTATTTTAACGCCGGGTACCTCTTCCTTCATATACTCCAGCACCTTAGCGGATTTGACCGGCATTATGCCGGATAGAATGGCGCATTTTTCATGTAGTCCCATTTCAACGGCTTTTTCGGTCCACTTGACAAATAATTCCATATCAAAAACCGGTTGTGTCTGAATGAATTTTGCGCCGGCTCCTATTTTTTTATATAAACGAATTAATCGCATTTCAAAGGGTTTTGCAAATGGATTGGCGGCGGCGCCAATCAGGAAGTCTGTTTTTTTCTTCATTTCCATACCAGACAATAAAAATCCCTGATTCAAATTAGCGACCGTTGCAATAAGCTGGATCGAATCAAGATCAAAAACACCCCTGGCTTCGGGATGATCACCGAATTTCTGGTAATCACCGGTCAGGCATAACAGATTTTTTATACCTAAAGCTGCAGCGCCCAATAAATCACTTTGAATGGCCAGCCGGTTGCGATCCCGGCAGGTCATCTGCATGATCGGTTCAACGCCTTCTTCCAGAAGAATTTTTGCAGACGCCATACTTGATAATTTAACCACCGCTGATGGATTATCGGTAATATTGACGGCGTCTACATAATTTTTAAAATGCTTGGACTTATTCCTGATAACATCGCCATCACAGCTCTGGGGCTGGCCGATTTCACCACAAACGATAAACTGATTCGATTCAATCTTTTCCTTAAGCGTCACCTTAAATTATTTCCTTAACTTTTTGTTTATCATTGCGAACAAACCAGATCGGGCCATCGATTCTTTTTCTGAATACACTCAGCCAGGCTGCCGTGCCTTCCAGGCACCAGTTATGAATCTTATTAATTTTATATAATAAACTTAACCGCTTAAATAATTTGGATCGGTAATAAATTTTATACCAGACGCATTTTTTTTCGGGATACACCTCACAGGAACCATCTTCTCCGGTTCCGCCGCAGGGGCCGTTGCGCAATCGTTTAGGGCAATTTTGGCTGCAGATAAATGCCGTTGAGGATAGGATACATTCACCACAGCGCTGGCAGCGAAATATCGGCACTTTAACCAAATCTTCAAATAAAAGAACCAGTCGGGAGACTTTTCTTTCTCCGGGCGTCATGGGTGGATTATTATAGGTAACAAGATTTTTCAGCGACTGCATTTTAATTTGTTTAATCCTTATGATATAGGTCTTCTCTTCATTGAAATAATTAAAATGTCTGGAAATTTAATTCTTAACTCCCCCATCCGTCGGCTGACGGATTTCCCTCCCTGATATCAGGGAGGGAAGGGTGGGTTAATAAGTATAGTGCAAAGAACCTCCATAAATTTTCTACCTATCAGGAATAATAGCTCATCACGCGCATAATGACATCATAACCATCCAATTCAAGAATGTCTTTTAGACACTGCATAGCCGGATGATCCTCATCTAAAATTTGATATTTACGTTTTACCGATCCTATAATCATATTGAAACCAAACGGCATGGTCATGGTCAAAAAAGCGCTTTCCAGCGGTCCTTTAACAGGCGAGCCATCGACTTTTTTGGGCGGAAGCATCACGGTGAAATTGCTCAATCCTACGGACATGTTAATTCCGGCAAAATCCTTTTCGTCATGGATCATTTTGATGGATTGCATCAATCGTTTAAAATTGCCTTCAGAATCACTGCCAATGGGCACAATGCCCGGATCAAGGATAAGTTCTTTATTGGAAACATTCCCGATACGTTCCCTGGCCGTTTTTACCATAGAATGAGCAGTAACGATAGTTTCTTCAGCTGTTTTATTCATTTTAGATTCGCCTTTTTCATCAAC
This sequence comes from Calditrichaceae bacterium, assembly GCA_016928315.1. Taxonomy (GTDB): domain Bacteria; phylum Calditrichota; class Calditrichia; order Calditrichales; family Calditrichaceae; genus JAFGKZ01. The sequence continues at coordinate 11,656 of JAFGKZ010000143.1, read as the reverse complement.
GCCTTCGGTGATTAGCATAATTGGGATAAAGGGCTGCTTTTTATAAATATCAAACATTTCCAGACGCGTTTCGGAAATGGAGTTTAAAATAGGTTTTTTCCCACCGGCACGATCAGGATTATAGGCTTCCAAACCGGCAGAAGCCATAGCAGGATCCGGTGTGTCGATGGAAAGAGGCAGCTGGATATGTTCCTGAATCTTTTTTACGATGTCAGCCATAAATTCAGGGGAACGCAGACCAACGTTTACATCGATGTATTTGGCGCCCTTTTCAGCCTGAAATCTGGCCAGCTCAACAATACCGTCGATATTGTTTTCCTCAAATAGCGTATGAGTTGATGGAACCGAGTCGTTGATAGATTCACCGATGATGGTAAGCCCGGGAAGGCTCATTTACTTACCTCCTTCACATACTTTCAATTTTAATACAATCAGTAATTATCCGGCTTGCGGATTTAAAAAGTCACTAATTTCTATGGTGAATATATAAAAATTATCTTCGACAATCCAGTAATGAATTGTACATGATTCAAAAAAATTGAATCGGTTCAAGGGTATTTAATTCGAGTAAAGATTCTGTAATTCAGATTTGGTTAGATATATTAAACTGAGTTCGACCTAAGATTTATACTAAATTGAAATTCAATTAATCAGGCTCTGTTAAGTAGGGAATGTAGTTTTTGGGTTAGTTTACACTGTTTGACCCACCCCCGGCTAAAGCCCTACCCTCCCTAATATCGCGCCAATAGGCGGATGCGTCTACCGACGTACATTAGGGAGGGACGTCCGAAGAACAGGGAGGGTTAGTCGTATAGCCATTTCCAACTAACTTTCCTAATTTATCTAATTGAATTTCTTACATCGAACTCACGTTATATTCATAAAAAGTGCGGCATCAAAAACAAGCCGCACTTATAAGATAGGATGAAATAGGATTATTTAAATTTCAATTTTTTTAATAAATTTAATATTCCTTGATGAAGAACCAACCAAAATTTCAAATTCTCCGGATTCAATCACCCATTTATCCTTTTCTTCACTAAAAAACGAAAAAGCAGCTTTAGGAATCATTATTTCAATCTGTCCTTCTTCACCGGCATTCAATCCAATTTTGCCAAAACCTTTTAGCTCCTTTACTGGTCGTTCCTCACTGCTTTCCAGGTCAGATACATAGACCTGAACACTCTCTTTTCCATAAACTGTTCCGGTATTTTTTATACTTACTTTGATGGTGCATGTGGTATCTTCATTCTGGACTATTTCACAATTAGAATAGTCAAATGTAGTATAGGATAGTCCGAAACCAAAGGGGAATTGCGGTTCAACTTTTTTGGTATCATAATAACGGTAGCCCAAAAAGACGCCTTCTGAGAAAAACACTTTTTTATCACCATCATCATCAAAATAACTATTGGCGGTGGGATTTTCTGCCCATTTCTTTTCAAAGGATACCGGTAATTTTCCTGATGGATTGACTTCGCCAAATATGATCTCTGCCAGCGCCTGTCCGCCTTCCTGTCCCGGATAAAAAGTATGCAGCAGCCCTTTTGTTTTGGGAAGCCATGATTGCATATCCACGTTGCCGCCGCTGAACAGCACAACGATGGTGTTTTTATTTAATGCCAGAATTTTATTTAAAAATGCTTCCTGACCTTCAGGCAATTCAAACGTTCTGTCAAAACCTTCGCTTTCGGTATTTTTTCTGAAACCAACGGCAGCAATCAGCGCATCAGCTTTCCTGGCAAAATCATAGGCTTCATCGGCTTTAACCGCATTATATTTTTCATAACCGAATCTAAAGCTGGCGCTGCCTCCACCCTGGTAAAATTCCAGTCGGATACTATATTCAATATTTGCTTCCAATTCTATAATCTTTGATGTTGTCTTTTCGGATTGATCCTGCCATTCTTCAATCGTAAGTTTATCATCGATATAAAGTCTGTATCCATCATCGCCGCTGAGCACAAACTTATATTTTCCGGTTTCGTTTACCTGAATTTTACCAGTCCATCTCACTGAAACATTCTGGCATAAAATACTGTCGGCAATATATTTATCAAATGAGAAATCAATTACTTTATCAATTCGCGTGGCAACCGGACCATTTTCCAGATTTTTATTGTCAAAAATTTCCGCTTTTAATCCTTGTATTTTATCCTGATCAGTCATTGTATAAAAATTATTATTCATCTTGTAAAAATCTGCGGAAACCAGTTCAAAAGGTCCGGATGAATACAGAATTTTTATGTCATCTCCGACTAATTTTTCTATGCCTTCTTTGAGAGAAATAGTTTGGACAGGATTTACATGCGAACTGCCTCCCCCTCCGGTTACGGCTGGATCTGCATTTGGACCAAGCACAGCAATGGACTTTATTTTATTTTTATCCAGCGGCAGAACGTTTTCATTTTTTAATAAAACAATGGCCTCTCTGGCAGCATCAAGCGCAACAGCTGGACAATTCTGTAAATTTAAATCAGTTCCCGCCGCCAGGTTAGGATTATCAAGATATCCGAATTTGATGATCATTCTGAGCATGCGTCTAACTTTATCATCAATGGTCGATTCGGTGACAAGTCCTTTCTCAATAGCTGGCAGCAGGCTGTCCCGGTTCATGAATTTCCCATAGGGCATTTCAAGATCCAATCCGCCATTAGTGATACCAATAGTTTCATAAGTAGATGTCCAGTCGGACATGATAAATCCCTTAAATCCCCATTCCTTTTTTAAAATTTCATTATTGAGAAAATCGTGCTGAGAACAGTGTACACCGTTTACAAGATTATACGCCGTCATTACTGAAGCGACTTTGCCTTTTTGAACGCAGGCTTTAAAGGCAGGCAGATAAACCTCACGAAGCGTCCTCTCATCCATATCCGAACTGACGGTGTGGCGGGCATAATCCTGATAGTTAGCCACATAATGTTTGGCTGTTGCCATTACGCCTTCATTTTGCATACCGATGATAAAACTGGAAGCAATTTCTCCGGCCAGAAAGGGGTCTTCGCCGAGATATTCAAAATTTCTTCCGCACATCGGGCCGCGGTGAATATTCATCGCAGGTCCCAGCATAATATGCACATTTTTAGCGCGGGCTTCTTTGCCGATTGAAGCGCCTACTTTTTGAGCAAGGCCTGTATTGAATGAAGCAGCCAATCCTATTGAAGCCGGATAAGCCGTCGATTTTCCATAATTACGAACACCCACAGGGCCGTCTGCCATGCGGATCATAGGGATGCTCAGTCGCTCAAGCGGGCGGATATTAAAATTCTCAAAACCACCAAGCATATCAATCTTTTCTTCCAGTGTCATTCGCTTCAGCAGATCTTCCGCACGCTCTTCAAAGGACAGATTTTTGTTTAGATATGGCTTAGTACAAGATAATAGAATTGAAAATACAAATATAATGTAAATAGATAAATATTTCATGGTTATATTCCTTGTGTTGGTTAAGCTGTAATATAGCCAAAAATATTTTTATAAAAAAATCCGAAGAATAATTTGATTTAATTAAAAAGGCAAAACAAAAATATATATCTGGTATACTCTAAATTAGATTTATCGGATTTTCTTTGGCAATTTTATCAAGATGTTTTAAAACTTGTAATAAATCAGGCATTTTATCCAGAGCTATCATATTCGGGCCGTCGGAGGGCGCTATATTTGGGTTGTCATGTGTTTCAATAAATACCGCGGCAACGCCATTGGCAATGGCAGAACGGGCAATGATCGGCGCCATTTCACGATCGCCCCCGGTAGCGTTACCCAGGCCGCCCGGCTGCTGAATGGCATGGGTGGCATCAATTACCGTGGGATAACCGGTTTTAGCCATAATGGGGATGGATCGCGGATCAACAATCAGGGTGTTATAACCGAATGATACCCCCCGCTCGGTAAGTAAAATTTTATGATTGCCGGTGGCTTCAATTTTCTCGATGATATTATTAATATCCCATGGTGAAAGAAACTGGCCTTTTTTTACATTTATTATTTTACCTGTGCTGGCTGCAGCTTTAACCAGATCGGTTTGCCGGCATAAAAAAGCCGGTATTTGCAGAATATCAACAACAGCCGCAACCGGTTCGCATTGCGCTTCTGAATGCACATCAGTCAAAACAGGACAATCAAAGGTTTCTTTTATCTCCCGGAAAATATCCAGCGCTTTTTCCAGGCCAATCCCCCTTTCCGAATTCCCGCTGCTGCGATTGGCTTTATCGAATGATGTTTTGAAAATAAAAGGGATGCTTAATTCACTCGTAATTTCAATAAGCTTCTTTACCAGCATAAAGGTATGATCCCGGTTTTCCATCTGACAAGGCCCGGCAATTAGCGCAAATGACAAATCGTTTCCTACCGTTATGATATCATTTATTTTAATGTGATGTATTTTTCCCGGCATTGATATTTAACCTTCTATTTTCAATTTATTTCTAAAATATTATATAATTTATTGATAACCAAATCAGCAAATTGATCGGTTTTATTTATATCAGATGCAGTAGAAATTGCATCAATATTTCGCCCTTCCAGATCAGGAATTATATCACTTCCGTTGGAGGTAGTCAATACGATTATTGAACTCAGGTGTCCATAGGTCACTAAAAAGCTTTCTACTTTTTTATCCACCCGCCAACCCATAGCCGTATTTATGATAACCGTTGCAGTATATTGAGTGGGATTTTCATCTTCTAAATTATTAATTCCGATAATTTTAATATAAATATCCTGATCCTTAAAAACATCTTTGATTTTTTGCAGGATTGCATTTTTGAATTCGCTGTTTCGCGAGGCGATTAATATTCTCTTTTTATGGGATGATTGATTAATCTCCTGCGCATCTGTATCCTTTTGCGGCCAAAAGTACTGAGGCGCTGTGCAGCCTAAAAATCCTAATATTAATATCAGGGGAATTATTTGAAAATTTTTCATGTAACTTTAGTTCACTTTAGTCACTTATAAACTGTCTGTTACTTACAATAATAATCAATCATTTTCTGCAATTGGACTTCGCTTACTTTATAAAATGACCGGTCCTTTTCATCAAACTTATGCATGATGGAATTAACCGTTGGACGGTATAAACCTTGTGAAGAATAACCGGCGCCCTCGAACGCGCCAATCTTTCCGCGCATGGGATGATTGGATATAAAGTTGTCCATTTGTTTCTTTAGCGATTTTATGCTATCGGCATACAGTGTAGTCAACCCGTTGATTTCATCTTCCGGGGCATTCGCATTTTTAAGTGAATCCAGCAAAGCAGTCCGTTGTTTTCCCAAGTGTTCAATTTGTGAATACATGTTGTCAAATTTTTCTTTATCCCAATCAGTGGGGACCCCGATGCCCGGTGATAGTAATTCTTTCCATTTTACATTTTCCGGATCAAGTAAAGCGGTTAAATTTGCTTCTGCAGGTTCTATTCCCTGAGGATAAAATTCATCATAAGCTACGCTGGAATTGTAGTACTCATCGCCCAGAGCAGCAAAAAAATGGCCGAATTCATGAATAAAAACATAGTCATTCCATTTTACCTCGCTGGCAGTAAACAGGGCCAGCGTATTATAAATACCGCCGCCGCCGTACCGTTCGACATTAACCATTATATAGGCCAGATCATAAGGAACCTGAGCGGCTATATTACGCAAAGATTTATTGTCTTCAGTTAACAAGTAACGCGGGGAATCCAGTGAATTGAATGTGGTATTCAAAACGGTATTTTTATATCGTCCCATGGTGGGTTCATCCGTGCCGCTTTCCACAGAAGGGCTAAACACACCGGTGATGTTAAAATTTGATTTATTACTTTGAAAAGGTTCAATTGTAAAAAAAATTTCTGTGTATTTCTTAAGATCGGATTTAAATTTTTCAAATTCCTCAACCGTATAGCCGTCACCCAGAATAATAAGGTCCACTTTTTGATGTGCATTTCCATTATCGAGTATTTTAATAACAGGATCATTACGAACCGGGGTTTCTTGATTGATATGATAATCAGCCGGATCAATTTTTGTTTTAAATAATGGTGTCAGATGATTTTTATTATTTCTCACTTCGATAGATAAACGTATTTTATGAATAGGATAGGGGAGTAAAACGGATTCATGATAAGTTTTTTTTATATTAGCTTTGGCTGCTGAAGTCGTTTGATATTCTCCAAAATAAGTAGCAAATCCCCTGGAATAAATAAGTGTGTTCGATTTGTCATCATAAATTTTAAGAAGATATTTACCCAGATCAAATGGATCGATAAGATTAGTGATTGTTCCGGCCCAGACGCCTTGTTTATATATTTGATCAATAGTTATGAATTCCTCATCAGCGTCACCGGTATGATAATAATCGACACGCATGGTGGCGTCTTCAAAGTAATCTTCAAATTGAATATTCTGGCTGATTAAAATTACGGGGATCAAAGTGAATAAAAAGAAAGTTTTCATGGTAACTCTTTCAATATACTGTTATTAAAAACAATTTAATGAATGTTTCCCATATGTGCAGTATTAAATTTGGAAAAAAAATTTAAAACGGATTTTGGTAAAATATCATATTTTGCTAAATTCAACTGACGTAACTATGTTGCCATTCTGAGGATCAGAGTGACAAAGAATCTAAAAACTGATTATTAAAATAGGTACAACAACAATTATCAAGATTTATCGTATGGATTAATCATGGGATTCTGGGGAAAAGCGATAGGCGCAGGATTTGGGTTTATGATTGGCGGACCAATTGGCGCTATTTTTTTAGGCGCCCTCGGCCATTTGTATGATAAGGGAATGGAATCCCTGGCCGGATCGAATACGGTACGTTGTCCTTTTTGCGGTATTGATATTTCATTAGATGATTTTAGAAGTGGCGTATGTCCAGCCTGTAAACACCGGTTGAGTGTCGATGAAGCGCGTACCAACAATGATCGGCAATTTGTTTTTTATGTGAGTCTGGCTTCGCTGGCGGCAAAAATGGCCAAAGCAGACGGCGTGGTCACCAGCGATGAGGTGAAGGCCTTTGATAACTTTGTTCGTTTTAATCTCAACTTGGATATCAATGAACGTAAAATAGTTGCTCAATTGTTTAACGAAGCGAAAGCATCGCCGGTTAATGCGGCTCAAATTGCCGGCCAGTTTAAAAATATTATTGGTTTTCAGCCGGATGTTATGCAGATTTTAATTCAATTGCTCTTTCAAATTTCAATGGCCGACGGCAGGTTCCATCCCGCTGAAGAACGATTTATCAAAGATGTAGCCGGCGTATTTGGTTTATCCCGCGTCGAATACGATCAAATAAAAGCCATGTTCGTAAAAGGAAATGGCAGCGCCTACCAGGTTTTAGGAGTCAGCCAAAATGCATCTGATGACGAAATTAAATCTGTCTACCGTAAATTAGTGATGCAATATCATCCTGACAAACTGATGGCTAAAGGTATGCCGGAAGATTTCATCAGAAATGCCAACCAAAAAATGGCGGAAATTAACAGCGCTTACGATGCCATTTCTAAAGAACGAGGGATTAATTAGTTTGGTTTACTTATTATTTTCGCGCAAAGACACAAAACGGCACAAAAAAATATTTACTTATTAAGGATAATAAATATAATCTAAAATTGACGGAATTGGTTTTTATAGACTTTGTTTGAGTTTGTTATTGAAAAAATTCGGAAATAAAATCAGTACGTATTAAATTGAGGCTAAATATAAAATCTCAATGAGGAGCGTCAACAATGGGTGAAGTCCACAATGTTAATGAACTAGAAGATATGAATAAAAAACAATCGGATTTCTATATTAAAATCAGAAAGCAGATTACAGAATTTCTGGAAAAGCAGCATTTTGAATACGGTCATTTGTTATTAATGGCGCCGGACATTTTTCATCTGCTGGTTAAATTGACTTTAGACAAGCGGGTGCCAAAGAATAAAAAAATAAAGCTGGGCATTGGTATTGCTTATTTTCTTATGCCCATCGATATTTTGCCGGAAGCATTTATCGGTCCGCTTGGTTATATGGATGATCTGGCTGTTGCCGCCTATATTTTGAATGATTTTATCAACCAGGAGAATATGGATTTGGTTTATGATCACTGGGCAGGCGATAGCGATGTTTTGGCGACGATTCAGAATATTCTGACAGTTGCCGATAAGTATTTTGGGCAGGGATTGTGGGATCGCATAAAAAGAAAAATAAATTCCTGAGATGCACAGTTTATAGCGGTGATTAATATTCAGTAAATCCGACCGGGATTTACACATGAATCCAAAATTCATCTCCCATTTCAAAATAGAAAAAAAGGATTGACAACGTCAAAACAGACGTTTTGTAAAGGATTGCAATGAAAAGTGTTTATTCGCCAAACTTACAGGTATTTAATGAAAGTCAGCTAAAAAAACTGCATAAAATTATAGATACACCCGCGCTGCTTATCATAGAAGATCGTCTGGATCGAAATATATTACAAATGCAGACATTAGCCGACGAAAACTATTCCTGGCTGCGCCCGCATATAAAAACGCATAAATCAGCCGATATTGCTCACAGACAAATTATTCTTGGCGCCTCCGGTATTACTACCGCAAAGCTGTCGGAAGCAGAAATTATGTATGAAGCAGGAGTTGATGATATTTTTATAGCGAATCAGATTACGCATCCCTTAAAGATTAACCGGTTAATAATATTGCATTCCCAATGCAGAGTAATAATTGGTATTGATAATGAACAGCAGATTGAATTGCTGCGACCTGCCTTTCAAAAGACCATCAAACCTCTTGAAGTCCGCATAGAAATCGATTCTGGATTTAGTCGTTGCGGTATTAAGGATAATAAAGCCTTATTAAACCTGGCACAAAAAATTATGGCGGAGCCCTGGTTGCTGCTGGAAGGGATCTTTACGCATGCCGGACAGGTTTATTCAGCCAGTACAGAAACTGAAGTCGCCAAAATTGGTGAAGCTGAAGCTAAAGCAGTTGAATTAGCCCATACATTTTTACATAAAAAAGGCATCGAAGTACAGACCGTGAGTGTAGGTTCTACTCCCACTGCAAAGTATTCTGTACGTAATGATGCAGTAAATGAAATACGTCCCGGAAATTATGTGTTTTACGATGGTATTCAATTAACCCTCGGCTCTGCCCGTGCCGAATCCTGCAGTTTATTTGTGCTGGCTACAGTAATATCCCAGCCGCAAAAAGACCAAATTGTGATTGACGCCGGCAGTAAAGCGCTCGGACTAGATCGGGGCGCGCACAGCATGCAATTATTAACCGGGTATGGAACGCCTGTCAACATTAGAGCGACCATTGAACGACTTTCCGAAGAACACGGGATATTAAAATTAGATCAAGCACAAATTGTAGAGTTAGGCAGCCCGGTAATTATTTTACCAAACCATGCCTGTTCCGTTGCCAATTTATTTGAAAAATACTATCTTATCAACGAGCATTTGGAAATGGAAATGATTAATATTTCCGCACGAAAAAAATCACAATAATACAATAAACTTTATGAAACCTATTTATCAACGATTAATAATTATCGTTGTCATTTTTTTACTCGCCACCATTGCCAGCACTTATTTTTTGATTAGATCCTATTCGAATCTTAATACGCAGTTACTGGAACGCAGCGCCCTGATATTAGGTAAAGCCGTTGAAGAAGCATTGCTGAATGCAGCCGACCAGAACCTGGAGAAATTGACAGCACGGGAAAAAGCATTGCTTCGGTCTTTAATGAATTCGATGACGACGGAAACAGGCAGTATCATTCATATTCTGCTTATTAATAATGAAATGACCATCCTTTTAAGCAGCGACAAATCAATTGAGGGACACAAATATAAATCATCTATTGAATTACAGAATCTTCAGGCGCAGCAACCACACGTTTTATCCAAAACATGGAATGACAGCATTAAAGTTTTAGATGTTATTATTCCTTTGATCAATAAAGAAAACCAGGTTTTTAGCTATTTACGCCTGGTCTTATCCCACCGGGAAATGGTCAGTTTTTATAAGGATTTATCAACTGTATTTTTTCCAATTGTAACCATTTTTGCACTGCTGCTCTTCTTTACATTTTATTTTGTATCCCGGGCTTATACACAGCCTTTGGAGTCATTAAAAAAAGCAGCCATTCAGTTGGATAGAGGTCATTTTGATGAGAATATCGATTACACCAAAAGTGAGGAATATACTGATACATTTAAGGTACTCAGCGATACCATAAAAAAAGTTGGCGTACTCAGTGAAGGTTATCGTAAAGCGGAAAAACGAATTGCCAATATGCTGCAGGTTGTTGATGAAAGTATTATTTTATTGGATGTGCATGGCCGGGTTATTAGTTATAACGAAGCCGCAAAAACTATTTTTCGCTGCCCAAAAGATCAGACTTTTCCACGATATTTTGAATTGGTTAAAGCCAGTAGCCGTGAACTAAGTAATGCCATCAGTTATGCCGTTTTGGATGGAAAGGCTATTGAGAATGATGAGATTATTATCTGGCTGCCCGATGGCGCCGATATGCAGCTGCGTGTTAGCTCACAAATATCCCGTGAAGAGGGACATGTTACCGGCATCTTATTTACTTTTAAAGATTTGCGGTTGTTAAAAGATTTGGAACATAATTTACAGCGATCGATGCAATTTGGCGTTATCACCAATCTGGCTTCATCAATAAGTCACGAAATTAAAAATCCATTGTCTTCTTTGGCCATGCATACCGATGTTTTAAGTAACCGTATCGCCGGTATGTCTATTGGCGGCGATGAAAAAATTCTGAAATCACTTAACGTATTAAAGACAGAAGGCAAACGTTTAAATCGTATTTTCGACCAGTTCTTAAAACTGGCCCGGGCAAAACCGGCTGATCTTACGCTGATTCGTATCAATTCAATAATTGAAGATGTTCTGGTTTTGGTGCAGCAGCAGGCTATTGAGCGCAATGTCCAGATCGAAACTGATCTTGATAAAAATCTCGATTTTATTTACGGCGATCCGGATCAATTGAAACAGGTATTCCTGAATATTGTATTGAACGCTTTTCAGGCCATTGGTCAAACCGGCAAAGTGATAATACGGACACGATCGGATCAGAACCGAATTTTTGTTGATATTAGTGATAACGGTAAGGGCATGTCCGCGGAAGTCCAGCAGCGTGTGTTCGACCTTTATTTTTCAACGAAAGACGATGGCGCCGGTGTTGGTTTGGCCATAAGTAAAAATATCATGCAGATGCACGATGGCCGGATTTCTTTCCAGAGCGCTCCGGGCAAAGGAACCATATTTACTCTGGATTTTCCTAAAAAGGATCAAACAACTCAAATCCAAATTCCGGTGTTGACAGACTAATGCCTGGTTTAAAAATTTACGCAGGTTCGTTTCAAAGTTATTATTTTTTCTCACCGCAAATATTTAAATCGGCAAGCGCTAAGCACAATGATTTTCTGGTTATTTTGCCGGTGAACAGAGCGGTCCGCTTGTATAAAAGAAAATTGATTGATGTTTGTCCTGATACTGTTATAATTAATCCGCCGGTTTTTACCTTTGATGATATCCTGCTGCAATTATATCGAATCATGCCCGGAGCGAAGCGGGTGATTTCCGGTGAAATGCTGCATCTGATTGTTGAGCATATTTTGGATCAAAAAATAAATGAACTAAAATATTTTTCCT
>JAFGKZ010000142.1 GCA_016928315.1 Calditrichaceae bacterium | reverse complement strand
AGTTGTTAATGAGTAATTTACTAGTACCGCCACACGGAGGAAAATTAAAACCGCTTCTTCTCGAAGATGAAAACTTAAATAAGGCGTTTGCCGAAGCAAAAAATTATCCTGCAGTGCGCCTGACTTCAAGAGAGACATCGGATTTAATAATGCTGGCCATGGGCGCCTTTAGTCCTCTGGATGGATTCATGTGCGAAAAAGATTATAAAAGCGTCGTCGAAAAAATGGAAATGGCAGACGGAACCCTGTGGCCCATCCCGATAACCCTCTCAGTTGCCAAACAGCAGGCAGATTCGTTAACCATCGGCAGCAAAGTTGCTCTTGTAGATAACGAAAGTAATGAGCTGATGGGCGCAATCACAATCAAAGAAAAATACACCTATGACAAAAAAGAAGAAGCTCTTAAGGTATTTGGCACCGATGATGAAGCGCATCCCGGTGTGGCCAAGGTTTATGCCCAGCACGATGTTTTATTAGGCGGCCCGGTAGAAGTATTTAGTATGGGATCGTATCCGGAAGAATTTGGCGATTATTATGCCACACCCGCGCAAACCCGCGCCATATTTGAAGCAAAAGGCTGGCGTACTATCGGCGCTTTTCAAACACGCAACCCCATTCATCGTTCGCATGAATATGTGACAAAAATCGCCCTGGAAGTTACCGATGGCGTTCTGATTCATCCTCTGGTTGGAAAACTAAAATCCGATGATATTCCCGCGGATGTAAGAATGAAATGTTACGAAGTTCTGATCGATAATTATTACCCGAAAGACAATGTTGTCCTTAAAGTTTATCCGATGGAAATGCGTTACGGTGGTCCGCGTGAAGCCGTGCTGCACGCCATCTTCCGTCAAAATTACGGCTGCAGCCATATGATTATCGGACGCGATCATGCCGGAGTAGGAAATTATTATGGACCGTTTGACGCACAAAAAATCTTCAATGATATCCCCGATGATAAGCTCCACATTAAACCATTGAATATTGACTGGACCTTCTGGTGCCACAAATGTGACGGCATGGCCTCGATGAAAACCTGTCCGCATGGAAAAGAAGATCGTGTGATGATCAGCGGAACTAAATTTAGGGAGATGCTGGCAAATGGTGAATTACCGCCCAAAGAATTCAGCCGCCCGGAAGTTGCGGATATTCTGATGAAATATTATCAAAGCATGGATAATAAAAAGTAACAAAGTGATAAGTGATTAGTAACGAGGATAGCATTGTGAGAACACATAAAGATCTGGTTGGCTGGCAAAAATCGATAACTCTTGTTACAACCCTTTATAAATTGACAAAATTTTTTCCTAAAGATGAAGTATATGGCTTAATACAACAATTAAGAAGAAGTGCGGTTTCTGTACCATCTAATATTGCTGAAGGTGCGGCACGCAATCATAAAGCCGAATATATTCAATTTCTGTGTATCGCATTAGAAAGTATTAGCGAATTAGAAACTCAATGTCTGATCAGTAAAAATTTGGAATATTTGGACGATACAACTTACAATTTTGTCAATGACTCGATCCAGGAAATCAGAAAAATGTTAATTGGTCTGATCAAACATTTAAAATCTTGAAATGTGTAAAGTTGTTACTCATGACTCGTTACCCGTTACTCGTTACTATTATATAAAAATTAAAAATTTTCGATAACAATGGAGTACTATAATTATGATAACTCAGAAGGCTACTAATATCACCTGGCATGATGGAGCAATTACAAATTCAGACCGGGAAAGATTATTAAATCAAAAAGGTGCGGTGCTGTGGTTCACCGGTTTATCTGGCTCGGGTAAATCAACGCTGGCTAATGCCGTAGAAGAAAAATTATTCGAAATGGGTCATCTGACCTATATTTTAGATGGTGATAATATTCGACACGGCTTAAACAAAAATTTGGGATTTTCGCCGGAAGACCGTGAAGAAAACATCCGCCGTATCGGGGAAGTGTCAAAACTTTTTTGCGATGCTGGTCTAATTGCAATGACCGCCTTTATTTCGCCCTATCGTACGGATCGGGATAAAGCACGTGCCCTAATTGCCAAAGATCGTTTTGTAGAAATATATGTAAAAGTTCCATTGGAAATCGCCGAACAGCGCGATCCCAAAGGATTATACAAAAAAGCCCGCGCCGGTGAAATTAAAGAATTTACCGGTATATCAGCCCCTTATGAAGAACCGTTTAATGCTGAACTCATTGTGGAAACGGGTAAGCTGAGTTTAGAAGAAAGCGTTCAGGTTGTCATTGATTATCTTAAGAAAAATGGATTTGTTGACTAAGATTTAGAATAATGGAGCATTAAAAAAGCCCGGTCCAGCCGGGTTTTTTTAGTTAGAACTGAAAAATGAATTATCCTCTTTTTTTGATTGCTTTTTTACAATCCTGAGTTTAGACCATAATAGATAGAATGGCCTGATTAATACTGGAATCCACAGACTTCCCGTTAAAAAATACATTGTAATGAGGAATAACCAGGGCGTGACAATCCAGTTATTCATCATTGATACAGTTGAAACAATTACTAAAATAGCTGACACTACATATCCGAAGTGTTTAACGGATAAATTTTTTTCTGTTGTTTTTCCTTCAATAAATCCTGTCATTTTTTGTCCGATGGTTCAGTAAATCGTTTTGTAAAATGTGCGTCAATTTCAACAGAAACAGATTGCATAATCCCATCAATGGTAACAATTAACCTTGTATCACCCTTTACTGTTTTCACCATGCCACGCATACCTTTAAATGGGCCTTCCGTCACTTCAACAGTTTCACCGGGTTTAATATAATTTTCGGTGCGCAAGGTTTCCGGATGCTCCAGCATGGTTTTTAGCGCTTCAATCTGCCAGTCCGGAACCGTCGCCGGTTCACCTTTAAAATTGACTATTTTTACCACGCCATGTGTCTGTAAGATATCAAAGCGATACTTATAGTCAAAATTCACAAATATATAACTCGGGAATAATGGCATTTCTACTTTCTTTTTTCTGTCCTTCCAAAGTCTCACTCTGCTAATAACGGGTAAATAAGCAACCTGTTTTTTTTCTATCAATTGATCATATACTTTTTTTTCATGTCTCGGTCGGGTATAAATTGCGTACCATTTATTCATTTTATGATTATCCTCGTTCAATATTAATTTTATTATGACCGCCTTAAATTTCAGCACCCGGCACTAAATTGTCAACATTCAAACATCTGTAAATTATGGAAGCGCTCTGCGCAATAGAAAATCTCCCCGGCGGAAGTTCACCATTCCTAAGTAAAATAAAAGCATCGTCCAATGTGTGCGTTCCGTTAAAAATGGTTTTCTCAAAAAGATTATCCCGCCAGAGATTTCCTTTTAAATCATAGCCATCATAAGGAATACACACCAAATCAGGAAAGTTATTATGGATAGCATGTAGAGAATCATTTTGTATGATTGCTTTCCTGTCATCAT
The DNA here is from genome assembly GCA_016928315.1 of Calditrichaceae bacterium. Lineage (GTDB taxonomy): Bacteria > Calditrichota > Calditrichia > Calditrichales > Calditrichaceae > JAFGKZ01. The sequence continues at coordinate 1,675 of JAFGKZ010000142.1, read as the reverse complement.
TAAAAGCATACAAATCTTCGCCAAGAAATATGTCTCTTATAACTTTTGATTCACTTTCCGGTTCGACCAGTTCCAGTAACTTTTGTCTGATTTCCTGCCGGATTTGTTCATATGCCAAACCAGTTGTAACCGAACCGTTTTTTTCTCTTCCTTTTAGATTAATATAAATCCGTCCGGGATAGAGACTATAGGCTTTTGAATCAGGATGCATGTCTTCCAGAGTTTCAGGATACGGCCGTAAAAATTTCAGATATCCCTCATCGGATAGCCAGCGGTTTAGATATACTTCTTTTTTTAACACGGTAAAACCATGATCGGATAAAAGCATCAAGGGCATTTTATCCGGGATTCGCTTAATAATATGGCCAATGTGCCGATCAATCAACTCATAAAACCGGTAGAATTTCTCAGCCCAAACAGGATGATTCCACTCCATGTATTCCCAAAAGAAATGATGCAGCCGGTCTGTTTCCATAATATGGGTCATAAAAAAATCCCAGTTTTGCTGATCCCAGAAGTGCCACATGGTTTCAATGCGTTTTTCCAGCACATCAATTAAATGTTCATAGAATACATTTAAATCCGATTTTGCAAGCTCCGTATTCGCATCAATGATATATCCCCGCGCTTTAAGCAGGGTTCCTATCTCAGCGGGATAAGTCCCTCTGGTTATTTCATTGCCTAAAAAACCGCAAATGGAAATACCGTTTACCGGTGAAGGCGGATAGGTCATCGGCACATTCATTATAAATACTTTTTTTCCTGATTCAGAAAGGTTGGTTTGAAGAGTCTTTACTTTTAAGCGATTGCTTAAGGGCACAAACCAGTTCAGAGTAACCGGATCACGTTCAACAAATCCATAGATACCATGTTTACCCGGCTGGCTACCGGTCATAAAGGATGCCCAGGCCACAGATGAAACTGGCGGTATTACCGAGTCCATCTGTTTAAATGAAGCAGTTCCTACTAATTGTTTGAGATTGGGCATTCGGTTCTCGGCAATTAATCTTTTTAACAGCGTGTATGGAGTGCCGTCCAATGCAAGAATAAATATTCGGTTCATTCTTTTTAATTATTTTTATTATTATACAACGACTTTACCTTTGATATCCTCAGGCAACGGCATATCCATTCGGCTTAGGATTGTGGGTAACACATCATAAATACTTATCTGCTTTACTTTTTTGTGTTCTAATCCTTTTCCGGTTAAAATAAAGAGACCTTCATAATCATGATTAGCGCCATCAGGTCCGGAGTCATTTTGATTTGTTATAAACGAATCATGACCGATACTGCTTATAGCCCGATAATTCAGATCATCGGGATAAATCATCATATCCGGTGGTATGCCATTACATTCAACATAAATTTTTTCAGGGAATAATACCTTGTGTTTTAAAAAGAATCCCTTCTCGTCTTTTACAAAACCAAGTTCAGATTTTATTTTTTCTTTCAACCTTTCCACTTCACCCATATCAATTGTCCCACTTATTTCTCTGCCTTTGATATTAAAAAAACATCGGGCATAATATCCGCCTTCTGCCCAAACTTTTGTTCTTTTCCAGTCAATCATTTCAGCAGAAATTTTTTTGACCATATTTACTTCTTCTTTAAGAACAAGATAGCCATTTTCTATCAGCCACTGATTGATACAAAATCCGCCTTTAAATGCTTT
>JAFGKZ010000141.1 GCA_016928315.1 Calditrichaceae bacterium | reverse complement strand
ATTTTATATGATATTGACATAACATCCAGGCCATTGTCGCATCGTTGGAAATGTGAATGATCGGTTCAATAAGATCAGGTGTTTCAATAAATTTACCTCTTGCAAAATCCTTTTTTAACCTTTCGGTATCTTTTTCTTTATCAAATTTTACTACTTCACCGTTGTCTATTGCAAGGCTGCTGTCAGGAAAAAGTAGAACCATGGTTTCAATATCGCCATCAACAATAGCCTGCATATTTTTCTTATGCCAGGCAAGTAGTTCGGCCTTTTCTTTTTCAAAATCCGGAGTTTGCTGACAGCTTAAAATGATAGAAAATAAAAATACCAATGTGATTAAGAAATGAAGATGTTTCATCACATATCTCCTTTTTGTTCATAAAAAAAATAAGTTGAAATGATCATGAATAATCATTTTATTTCATCGAAATATGAAAGATTGGTCATCCCTGGCAGGATTATTTCCAAATTTTTAAATAGGGGAATTCGCGACAATAATACAGGATTGAAATCCAGATGTCAAGCAGAAAATAAAAAAACTAAAAAAAGTAACAAGTCCGCCGTTGGGCGGATCCGTCTCCTGACGGATAAAAAGTGACCAGTGACGTCCAAAGGACTTATAACAGGCGCAGCTCAAATGACTAATGACTATTGATATCGCGATTTAAAAAAATATTTATCATCAGTCCATTTTAATGGATTGTTGATGATGTATTGTCTGATGCGATTTAAATCTTTTTTAAAGAGATCAAACAGTTGTTAAAGATCAAGAGTTTTATAGGGATCAGTGAAAATGCGGTTATGATTCAGGTATGGACGGCTATGATCACCATATTGATGCTGAAATTTTTAAAGGCTATTGCTAAATATTCGTGGCATCTGTCAAATCTTGTATCTTTCTTACGCCTCGACCTGTTTGTAAAGATAAGCTTGCAAAAATGGCTGGACAATCCCTTTGAGAAAGATGTGGGAAAACCACTGGAAAGCCAACTATCTTTGTTTTAAGGGGTTTATTTTGGAAAATAAAGCAAAATCTGTCTAAAAGGCTGATTTATCCCCGTTTAAATTCAAGGTTAAAATTATTTAGGACAGCAGTGTTATCGACACTAGTTTCTCATTACCCGCTACTAGATGCAGGTTGCTGGATTACTGCGTTTATTAACGATTTGTGTTCTAGAATTTGTTTGGGTTTTGTAATTTGGGATTTTTCATTAAATGGTCATTGGTTGTTGGATATTGATTATTGGCTATTGGACAATGTCACCTGTTACTCGATGTTGGACGCTGGATTCTGGATAATTAATGGTGACTATTCGTTGTTGATTGTTCGTTAATCGTCGCTTGTTACGATTTTTATTACTGCCAATCCGTCGGGACAGACTGTTGCAGATTAACATCTCCTTGGGCTTCACAAAGGTGATCCCCTTAGGGAAAAGCCCATTTAAATTTGAGAGGTTCTTATTTCCCCGAGCTGAAGTCAGCCGGCAGGCAGATCTGTCCACTGACTGACTCGGGACTATTCAAGCCACATAACTCATTAAATTTCAATTGAATAGCCTTTACCCGCCTGCGGCAGGCAGGCTTTTAAGTCGGGTAAAAATAGACTCACTTGTCCTTTTTCGGGTACTTCAGCGCCAAATATTGAAAACTGCAACAGCCTGGGGAGACGGATCCGTCCGTCTCGGCGGACTGCCACTGCAAACTGCTCCTTACACTTCTAAAGTCACTAGTTACTCGGTGCTGGCTGCTAGATGCTGGATACTGGATGCGGACTGCCACTGCGAACCGCCGCTGTTTTCTCTGTGGCTACTTATTATAACTGCTTTAAAATATCTTCAAGCAAAATGTGCAGCTCTTCCCAGTGTGCCTCGGCTTTGGTCAGATCCGCGCAAACCTGGTCGTAGGTTTTTTTCAGCTCTCCGGCGCCGGTATTATTCTGGTAGGTTTTGGGATCAGCCAGCCGGATTTCCAGTTCCTGTTTCTGTTTTTCCAGCCGCCCGAGGTCATGTTCAATTTTTTCTATATCTTTCTGCAGGCGGTTACGTTCTTTACTCACAGCCTGCCGGGCTTCGGCTTCCTTTTGTTTCTGTTCTTTGGTTTTCTTTTGCCGGCCGGGAGCGCTGTCATCGGTTTTACTTGTTGTTTGTGTGATTGTATCATTGGCGGCGGCTGTATTTTCCTGTTCCCGTCTGTTCAGGTATTCGCTGTAATTGCCTTCGTATTCTTTTAACCGGCCGTCCTTTAATTCGATAACGCGATTAACCAGCCGGTCCAGAAAATAGCGGTCGTGCGAAATAAGCAGCAGAGTGCCGTCATAGTCTTTTAATGCTTGTTCAAGGGCCTCTTTGGATGTCAGATCAAGATGGTTGGTCGGCTCATCCATAATTAAAAAATTGCAGGGTGATAGCAGAATCTTGGCCAGCGATACCCGGGCTTTTTCCCCCCCGGAAAGCACGCCAATGGATTTTTCCACCGTATCGCCGGTAAACTGAAATATGCCGAGAATATCGCGCAGCTTGGGTTGAAATGAGCGCGCCGCGGTTTCTTCAACTTCTTTAAAAATTGTATTTTTCAAATTAAGGGAATCAATCTGATGCTGGGCATAGTAACCGACATGCACCCGTTCACCCAGTTTAAGTTCGCCCTGCTGCGGATGCAGCTCTTTGGATATCAGCCGTGTTAATGTGGTTTTTCCGGCGCCATTTACACCCACCAGCGCAACCTTTTCTCCGCGATACATATTTAAATTAATATCCTGCAGCACCCAGGGCCCGGTATAGCGGAAAGCCAGATGCTTAATCTGTAAAGCTTCCTTAAAACTGACCGTATCGGCTTGAATCTTAAAATGGATGGTTCGTTGAGTATCGGGCAGTTCAATGGTTTCCATTTTATCCAGCATCTTAATCCGGCTCTGTACCTGCGCTGCTTTGGTGTTTTTGTAACGGAAGCGGTCAATAAAGCGCTGGATGCGGATCCGTTCTTCCTTCTGTTCTTCCCATTTTTTAATGAGCTGTTCCTGCTCCAGCTCTTTTTTCTGTTTATAAAACTGATAGCCGCCTGCGTAATGGGTTAGTTTGCCGCGATCCAGTTCTACAATTTCCTGGGCTAATCGATCAATAAAAAAACGGTCATGCGATATGATCACCATACTGCCGGAAAAATTTCGCAGGTAAGATTCTATCCATTCCAGCGATTCCAGGTCCAGGTGATTGGTCGGTTCATCCAGCAGCAGCACATCCGGCTCCTGCAGCAGCAGTCGGGCAAGAAAAGCGCGCATCTGCCAGCCGCCGCTTAGCTCGGATATAGGGCGTTGAAAATCAACTTCAGAAAATCCCAGCCCCATTAAAATTTTTTTTGCCTGCGATTCCAGAACATAACCGCCCAGCACACTATAGCGTGATTCCAGAACACCCAGACGTTCCAGTAAATTATTATGATTGGATTGGCTGTTGGTTTCCAGGCTTTGATGAATAGAATCCATCTCTTCTTCAATTTTCAAAATTTCATCATGACCTTCCAGAACGATACTGATTACGCTTCCTTTTGTTATTGCGATTTCTTCCTGCGGCAGGTAGCCGATCTGGTATCCCTTTGGCTTTATGATTGATCCGTCATAATGCATTATTTCACCGGCGATAATGCGGAACAGGGTAGTCTTACCTGCGCCGTTTGAGCCAATCAAGGCCACCCGCTTTTTCGGATTGATGATCCACTGAACATTTTTTAACAGGTGGTTGTTACCGATTGCATAATTTATGTTTTGCAGTTGCAGCATATAGTGTACTTTCTAAATAATCACAGACTGTAATATAAAAAGGGCAGCAATTGGATGCTATTATGAATGGGATGAAAAATGGTTATTATGAAGAATATTTATCTTAGGTCCATTTTAACGGTTTGTTGATGATCATGCCGATTGACGGGCCGGCATATTCGGAATAAGCTTTTGCATTGTATGGGCGATACATAAATCGTACTACGCGATATATTTTATAATATTTTTGAGTAATGAAATATCCAACCTGAATATATTATCACAACAATGTAAATGTTGTACTCGTTTCCGTTACCTTACCCGAATTCAAATCCTTTACTTTAATTTTAATCTCCACCTGTCCGGCGCTTAAACTGCTAAAATCAAAAGCTGTATATTCATAAGCTGTCGAACCACGAGTCTGATGTTCTTTGGAAATAGAAATGCTTTGTTCATCATTGCTGCTAAACAATCCTGTAAACTTTTGAAAAATATTCTCGCTTTTATTAAGCGATGTAATTGTTTGATTTATTGAATACCGGGACTGGCCGTCAATCTCATTCAGATTATAAATTTCATAATAAAAATAGATCAGGCTGTCTTTTTTTGCCTGTCTGGAAGGATTGGGAATAACTTCAAGGCCATGCTTTGTAAATGGTGAATATTGTCCTGCCGGTTCAACCGAAAAAGCCATTACAAGATCGCTCACAGACATTTTAGCCGGCTTAAATTCTTTGGCGGCGATAACAGTCCGGCTGCCGCCCAATATGCTTTTATCCTGATTGGATACATGGCTGTTTAAATAGGCTTTAACCGGTGGTGATTGCACAGTGAATATTTCGATAAATTGCTGATTATAAATTTTAGATTCTAATATTGAATTATGGGTTTCTTTTGCGATCACCTTCCAGGTTGAATCCATGAGCGCGACCCCGGTTTCAACCGTATCCGTATTCTCATTTTTTTTGATTTGATTTGCAGCCGCGCTGATATAAATATCGCAAAAAGGTTTACCTTCATCATTTCTGAACCAGGCGATACTTGTATTAATTGGGATGGATTCCATTTTTTTCAACCAGCTGTGTTCTTCGCTGTTCATCGCAGTCCGGATATTTCTAACGGATTCAATAGTTATTGTACCCACAACTGAATTCGCGTCCAGCTCCGTATTTGCCATATAGTACTGATCAAGATAACGATCCCAGCCGAGACGCGCTTCAATCATTTCCGGGTTTGTTGGAAGGGGAACCAAACGCCAGTCATTGGCGTGCGCTTGTTCTGCCACTTCAAAATGAAAAATATATTTTGGGTGATTATTGGTAGCATTATACAGCCATGACTCATTATTAGGTAAATTTGCATCTACTTTGATAGCTGTGTCATCAGGACGGCCGTATCGAAGATAAACAAGACCTTTATGGTTAAATTTTTTATTGTTGTAAAAGATGTTGGGAAATTCAAGCGTATGAGTGCGGTCAGGATTATGTATCGGAAAACGGAATCCATCATACCTGTAATTTTTTTCGCAATAGATAAGCCGTTTATAATGTTCAGCTAAGCGGTAATTTATTTCCAGGCTGTTCAGTGGATTTTTTCGGTTCCAGATATTTCTGTAAAATGATTTTATATCCTCCAGCGAGCGAAACGGATATTTCAAATCATTATCTTCCAAAATATATTTGATGTCCTCAAATAAAAAACTTACATCGCTGCTGGAACTGATCGAATTTACCGCGCTAAAATATTTTGCTTCTGCTTTTTTAAGCGCTTCCATCTGATAATAAAGACGGATTTGAGCAAGAGCCAGCGGCATTTTTAATAATGGATCGTGTTTTTTATCTAACATCGAAAAAATAGAATCGGCTTGATTTAATTTATTCTGCCTTCGGTATTTTTCGCCAATAAAAAAAATATCAACATTTCCTGTTCGTTTTTTTAACCAGTCAATTTGTGCCTGATCAGCATCACCGAACATGCTGATAAGGTTTTCCCCGCCGTATGTAATAAACAGATCATAAAAATAAAGCAGGCCAAGCAGGGTGTCCCGATTATTAGGTTTTAAATCTAATTGTTTATAACAAAGATCAATTGCTGCCTGGTATTCTTTTTGATATCGTTTAAGCAATGCATATTCATAATAAACCTGCTGGTAGGTTGAATCAAGAAGGATAACAGTGTGAAAATGTTTCTTTGAATTTTTCCACATGATCATCTGTGTAACAATATCTCTTCCGATGCCGTCTTCACGATCACAAATACCCAGTTTATAAAAGGCATCGATATGATTTAATTGAATTTTGGTAACATCTGCAAACCAATCCTTTGCCTTTGACCAATTCTCTTTTTTCATTTCAATATTGCCCATCAGCATCAGGGCATCGGTTTCCTTGGGATATTTTTTCAGCAGCCGCTTAAGCGTCTTTTGAGCCTCGTCATAGTTACCACTTTCATAAAGTTGAAGACTTTCATCATACAATTTGACATACTCAATCGTCTGGGCAATCGACTGATTTCCATAGAGGCAGAATACAATCACCACGAAACGCAATAGTTTTTTATTCATACAGATTTACCAGTTTTAAATTGATGGGTACATCTTCTGATACATATTGATTCTTGTTTGGTTAATATTCTAAACGAAGATTACCAATTTATTTCTAATTGGTTGTCAAAATCTAAGTACAAATATTGTATTAAAGCAAATATTGAACAGCCTTTTGCCATTCTGTTTAGTGGATTCGGAGTCAAATGAATATTAAATAGAATATAAGCATGTTAAGATTTATCTTCAGCAATCGAAAATAGTATACAAACAATAAAGCGCAACACCAATATTCGTATTGCGCTTCAAAATGTGAAATGGAAAAACTATATTAAAATTTCATCCGCATGTAAAATATCTGAAAATTGTTCGTTTTTGATTGATTCAGCATTTTTCCTTGCCTTTGCAACCGATGAGATGATATAACGGTTCGCGATAAAAACCTTGCGGCTGTCAATTTCTGCTTCATCCAACAGAAGATAACCGGTAACCAGGTAACCATACATATCCACCAATTCTTTGGCGGCTACATCCTGAAAGTACTTATCGTTTTTATCCTGAACATATTTCAGGCTGGTTAAGAATATCCTTCTGATTTCCTTCATGTGAGTTGCAAGTTGCAGCAGATTGCCTTTATAGGTTTTCTTACCATTATCATTGAAACGCTGACCAAGAATATCGTTAATAACGCCGCCGATAGCCGCAACAATCTGCAATTGCGATGTGCCTTCATAGATATTGGTAATGCGGGCATCGCGGGTGAGACGTTCGATAATAAAATCTTTCATATAGCCGGCGCCGCCGTGGATTTGTAAGGCATCGTATGTAATTTGATTAGTAGATTCGGTTAGTATGTATTTGGTCAATGGCGTTAACAAAGCAGCTATCTTGGCTGCCTCTTTTGCCCGCTCATTTTCTTCCGCGAAGGATTTACCCTCCGTTTTAAGATGTTCGATTTTTTCATTGAATTTATCGCGCAAGTCAACCCACTTTGCGGTTTCATAAAGAAGAGAACGATTGGATTCCAGGGTCACCCGCATATCGATTAACATATTGGTTACAACCGGAATATTATAAATCGGCTGACCGAATTGTACCCGCGCTTTGGCATAATTTAACGCCTCCTCATAGGCAGCCTGTGAAATACCCAACGCCTGCGCCGATACACCTAAACGGGCGCCATTCATTAAATCCATTACATATTTAATCAAACCATATTTACGTTTACCGACTAACTGGGCAGGGGTTTCATTAAACTGCATCTCGGCCGTTGGTGAGCCATGAATCCCCAGTTTATTTTCCAGTCGACGAATTTTAACCGTTTCATCGCCGTAGCAGGCAAACATACTTAATCCTCTACCATCTTTAGTTCCTGGTTCCGACCGGGCTAACACAAGAAGAATGTTCCCACCGCCATTGGTGATGAACCTTTTTACACCGCGCAGCCGCCATTGACCCTTGTCATCTTCATAGGCCTGAAGCTTAACCGCCTGCAGGTCGGAACCGGCGTCGGGTTCAGTTAAAACCATTGCTCCGGTTGCCTCGCCGCTGGCAAATTGCGGCAGGAATTCTTTCTTTTGATCCTCATCGCCGAATTTGTTTATTGTTTCGGCAATATCCTGCAGACCGAAAATGTTCATCAGGGAGGCGTCTGCCCTGGAAATTATTTCTATGGCTATGGCGTATATTGTTGTTGGAAAATTAATACCGCCGTATTTACGGGGCAAAGTGAAGCCCATCAGTTCAGCTTGGGAAAGCTGATCCAGCGCTTCCTGGATGCCTCTGGAATAAACCACTTTGCCTTTTTCATTAATGTGGTTCCCTTCCAGATCAACATTAGCGGCATTGGGCGCTACGATATTCGCTGCAATATCACCAACGATTTCCAGAACTTTATAATAATTATCCATAGCATCCTGGTAATCTTTGGGAGCATAGCTGTATTTATCAACTTCAGAGTACCCATACTCCGTAAGATCCACGATTTCATTTATAT
>JAFGKZ010000140.1 GCA_016928315.1 Calditrichaceae bacterium | reverse complement strand
CCTTGTTTTTATTAGACTAAATAAAATTTACGGAGTTTTTCCCATGTTTCAATAAATTAATAATTCAACTGGTCATTCATATAATTATTATGAAACTATGCCAAGGTCCAAAGAACGACCAATAAAAAGTTATATTCAGATTGTTATCATACTGGTTTATATCTTCGGCATTGTTTTTATGATCGGCTTGCTTACCGGGCAATCTCCCTGGGTGCTGATCAGTGGACTTGGCGCTCTGACGGCGGTTATTTTATTAATATTCCGTGATACCATTCTTTCCTTTGTTTCCGGGATGCAGATCACCAGTTACGGCTTGGTTCATGTCGGCGACTGGATTGAAATGCCCCAGTACGGCGCTGATGGCGATGTCGTGGAAATTGCTTTGCATACGGTAAAAGTCCAGAATTGGGATAAAACATTTACGATCATTCCAACTCATAAGCTAACCGCAGATTCATTTAAAAACTGGCGCGGAATGAAAGAGGCCGGCGGCCGGCGAATCAAACGAGCCATTTATTTTGATCAGAACAGCATTCGGTTTTGTGATGAAACCTTACGAAATAAATTCGAGAGTATCCACTTGCTTTCGGATTATATGAAACAGAAAAATGAGGAGCTTGCTCAATACAACAAAGAACACAACCTGGAAGATAATCATCAAATTCACCGGCGCCGTTTAACTAATATTGGTACGTTCCGGATCTATGCGGAAAAATATATCAGCGGTCATCCAAAAATCAATCAAAACTTAACACATATGGTTCGCCAACTCGAACCCGGCCCTAATGGGTTGCCCATGGAAATATATTGTTTTGCCAACGATACCGTCTGGCAAAATTATGAAGCTATTCAGGCAGATATTTTTGATCATTTACTGGCTGTCGTACAGGAATTCGATTTGCGGATATTCCAGAATCCCAGCGGCAAGGATTTTAGTAGTATTATTAAGTAATGCAAAACTAATGATTGTCATTCCCGCGAAGGCGGGAATTTATAATTTTTTATGGATTCCGCATCAAGTGCGGAATGACGAAATCGGTCATAATGAAGTAGAAATAAAAACTATAATATCTTTCTCATACAGACAGCAGAAGAGGGGCAAAGGCTGTTGAACTCTGTTGTTTTACTTATGAATTCCGGTACAGCGCTGCGATCAAAAACGGAATAATCATTTCGGGCAAAGAATTTGTTGGCAGTGGCGGTTAGTAAATAAAATTCTTTAATCCCCTGTTTTATAACCATTTTTTCGAATTTACTTAATACCTGAGCGCCCAGGCCCTTGGATCGATAATGCTCTTCGATGACAAAAGAACGCAGCAGGCCATGTTTCCCGTATTGCTCGAATCCTATAATTCCAGTATTTTGATTATCCTGCTCAATTGAAAATAATTGCACGGGTCCATTTTCAATATCAGTGTGTGGCAATCCATTTGCTTTCAGCAATTCCCGGGCGAAGGGTATTTCTGCATTTTTCAGATCCATAATCTTAATCACACTCAACTCCTGCAGTACTCGACAATCTTTTCAATATGTATGGCCACCGGATCAATATAAGCGCCCTCAATATGTTCCGGTTTGATAATCAATGGTAATTCTGTACATCCCAAAACCAGACCTTCAACCTGATCATCCTGCAAAATCCTCTCATAAATTTTCAGCAGTCCATGCCGGGTTTCCGCTCTGATAATTCCAAATTCAATCTCGGAAAAAAGTTTTTCCTGGATATAATCCTGTTCATCTTTATCAGGTACGACCAATTCAATGCCTTTCTTTTCAAATACTTTCTGATAAAAATCCGAGGACATGGTAAACCGCGTACCCAGCAGGCATAACTTTTTTAATCCCAGTATGCTGGCATAATAACAGGTCGTTTCTACAATACTGATCAATGGCAGAGTAGTCTTTTTTGCAATTTTGTTGAATACACGGTGCGGCGTGTTGGAAGCAATCACTCCAAATTCACAGCCAATGTTTTTGAGCCGTTCCGATTTTTCTGCCAGAATACGGATAACTTTATCCCACTCATCGTTATTAGCATATCCGACAAAAGTTTTCAGATCGACACTTTCAATACAGATTTCCGGATAGCCGGTCTGCTCATAATCTGCTTTAAACGCATCAATAATGCCCTTGTAATAATCCAGGGTAGATTCGGGTCCCAGTCCGCCGATAATACCGATTTTTTTCATGATCTTCCTGCCTGATCAGTCACTTAGTTCATAAGCGCCCATATCGGGTTTGCCTTCACGTTCAATTCGATCCAGATCAATTTTTGAAGACAGCAGCCCATCAAATCGTTCACCTTTATTGATAAGATTTTCCCGCGTTGAATCGTTATCCAGCAGATGAAAATCAAATTGAACGGGATCAACAAAGTACTCATAAATTAATGGATAATTATTTCTGCCAATGGCAAAATTATTAAATAGCATAACATGATCACCGCTGCCACTGACATATAAAGAAACTATATTATTGGCAGCATAGCAGTTTTCACTCGGTGTTCCGTTTTTATGATCGGTTATATAAATCCAGGGAACTGTAGCATTATCGGGAATTTCATCAATCACCGTATTATTTACAATTTTGCTGTTGCGCATGCCGTAAAAAGATATGCCATGATAATGATCGGTAATCACCAGATTATTCTCGATAATCCAGTCATCATAAAATCCGTCAAAACAGCCGATGCCCTGCGGATTACCCGCCAATGGATTATTCCTGTCCGGCGTTCCGATAATTGTATTACCGCGGATAACCACATTATATAGAACGCCCGTTCCGGATGAATTATCAGCGCCGCGGGAATAACTCTGGATGGCATCATCATGATTATCATCCACTTTATAGCAATTGGTAATGGTATTGTAGGCAAATAAAACATGATTGCTGATCAAACGGCAGCCATCGGCGCTGTAATTATTTATGACATTATTTACCGCAAAACTATAATCGGAATGGTATTCAATCGCCAGGCCATGCCGGACATTCTCGATGGTGCAATTAACGATTTCCACATGTTTAACACTGCGCAGGCTGATGCCGGATGCAGCTTTTTCCACCCAGTCATCTGCACTCCAGCCGGATGCATTCTCCGCCGTCTTTACCATTAATCCATTCAATTTAACATGACTGCCCTCACCCCAGAATCGGCTGGACACAAAATAAATGCATGATCCACTGTTACGATTGATTACTTCTGCCTGCCAGTAATTTTCATCGCCCTGATAGCTTTCTTTTAAGATAGTCAGGTTCTTCAGGTAAATGTTTTCAAACGTACCTTCGCAGCGAAAATGAGATAATATCGGTGTATGCCCGGCTTCAGCCTCTATAGTCAACCAGTCCTTAAAGATAAAATAACTTCGTTTAACATAACCATGATAACCGCTTCTGAGAACCAGCCGATCACCGCCTTTAACCGGAGCGCCTTCATTGACCATTTCCAGATCAGAGGCCGGATTGTACGATTCTGTATGCCTGTAACATTCAATCAGGTTGCTATCAATGACCTGCTGCAGGGTAAACCAGGGATGTTCCGCAGTGCCATCGCCATCCGGTGAGCCATGTATCGGATCAATATAAAATGTTTTGCCTGTTACGGCCGGTTCAACAAATTCATAATCACGAAAATCCGAACCTCCCACCTGTAAAGGATTATCATTAAAAATGCAGCCGGTTATCAATCCACTGCATATCAATGTAATACTTGTGATGTTTAAAAATACTTTTTTCATAAATAGAGCTCGGCACTTATACCAGATTACAATTCATCCGTCATGGCGGCAAGATTTATTTTTTCTGCCTTTGTAAAATGAATGTCCCGCACATAGGGCATCTGCCCCCAAAGGTAGTGATTGCCTTTCAGCCAGCGGGTTGCCTTCATACGCCTGTTTAATCGTTCAATTTCAACCCCAGTCGCCTCACGCCGGTCGCCAAGAACGCCATACAATTTTATACCTGGATGGGATTCAAATTTACCTTTGAGCAGAGCGTGTAACCAGAAAAACTTACTGCTGTTAACCGCAAGTACACAGATATTTTTATTTTGCATAGCATGTTCCGGCAGCTTGCGCGGATACTTTTCAAAATAAAATCCTGTGGCGTCTTTATTGAGAAATAAGGAACCTATCGGGGTCACTGTTGGATTATTATTCTTATCTGCGGAAGCAATTGAAACGTGAAAATTGGATCGAAAACTTTTATTAAAATGTTTTCTTATTTCCAGCCATTCAGTTTTAATATTCATACTCCTGAT
>JAFGKZ010000139.1 GCA_016928315.1 Calditrichaceae bacterium | reverse complement strand
TGTATTTTGAAGTAAATTTTTTCATGCAATAATATACAAAATTTTTTACTTTGTTTGCAGCTTGTCTGCGTTAAGAATTAATCAAGTCAAATATTTTTCTGCACATTAAATATATTTTTAATAACTTCCTTAATAATTATTTGCAGTAAAACAATAATTGGGAATTCAATCTATCACGATGTCTCTGCCTTTATTGGATATCATTTTATTATTAGCGGCAGTACAGGGTATTTTCTTATCCTTACTCATTTTTCATAAATATGGTCAATATTATGCAAATAGGTTTTTAAGCATCTATATGTTTTTATTTTCGATCATCTTTATAAATCTAATACTTGGTGATCTAAATGTTTATCAAAAATATCCATATTTGCTTTTTTTGCATATCGGGATTCCTTTTTTAATAGGCCCCTCACATTATTTATATGCAAGAAATCTAATTTATCCATCTACCAGATTTAAATTAAAATGGTTCTTTCATTTAATTCCGTTTTTAATTTTTGAGATAATTTTCATCATTCAATTTGCGATTAACCAGGATCGATTAATTTCATCATCAAAAGATTATAATGCCGGAATTTCTTTTATTTATCTGATTTTTAACTGGGCAATCATCATCCAGGGATTAATATATATGTTTGCAACATTAGTATTGCTGGGTAGGTATTCCAGAAATATTAAAAAAATATTTTCTTCTGTAGAAAAATATCAGCTTAACTGGCTGCGCAATATTACGCTTATAATATCTTTTGTTCTTTGCATTTTTTTGTTGGAAAACATATTAATTTTAATTGATATTAATTTATCCCATTTTTTTAGTATGACTTCATACCTGGCCGGCTTTGCTATCTATCTTGTTGGTTATTTGGGTTTATTAAAATCAGAGGTATTTTCCAGCCAGGATATTATTAGTTCATTTCATCAGGTCATGGCTGATAACGAAACAGGTTTAGAACAAGAGAAAACAGGAAAGAGGCAAGAAAAATATATTAAATCAGGTTTATCTCCTGAAAAAGCCAAAAGCTATCTGTATAATCTTATGAATCTTATGGAAGCTGAAAACCTTTACACGGATTCAAATTTAAGTTTGAATCAGCTGGCTGATAAACTTGGTGTCTCCGCTCATAATTTATCGGAAGTTATTAACACTCAACGGAATCAAAATTTCTTTGACTTTATTAATCAATATAGAATAGATAGAGTAAAAAAAGATCTGACTGATCCGGCAAAAAGTAATCTGAAAATATTATCAATCGCTTTTGATGCAGGATTCAATTCAAAAGCATCATTCAATACTATTTTTAAAAAATTTACAGGTTTAACGCCATCTGATTACCGAAATAAGGTTTCGTCCTAATAATCACTAAAACAATCAATTTAGTTTGTAAAAATGGATTAACCAGTGAGGTGAAAACAACTATCATAGTAAAAATTTGTCCCGCCTGATAACGGGACAAGTTGTAGAAAGGCGTTTCATGTTTTCTCAGTTAACAGGTACCAGTTTTACCAAAAGTACATCATGCGGGGGCACTTCATTTTTTAAAGTTTTATTAGTTGAAGCCAAATCTTCTTTTGTCCACAGATTGCGTATATAGTATGTGTTCTCTTTAAAATTGATACGGCGGCTTGAAAAGTCATCATTGATAATTTGGGATTTCCATTTATAATTGATTTTCTTTTTTTCTTTTGAACGATTCAGAAAGCACACCGCCCAGCTATCATCAACCAGGGGTTTGTACCAAATTTCCAGACTGTCATTGGATGAATGTTTGAATCCTTGGATACCCAACCTATCCTGATCAACAGCGATAACTTCCCTATCAGTTAAAATCTCAATGGTCTCCCTGGTCATATTGCGCACGTCGTTGCCGGCAATTAACGGAGCCGCCAGCATACACCACATACTGAAATGGGCGCGATCCTCAGCTACAGACATACCGTTGCCGACTTCCATCATGTCGGGATCATTCCAGTGATCGGGGCCGGCATGGATACGCAAACCTTCCTGCATATCAAGAATGTACATAATGCCCAAGGATTTCCACGTTCCGTGATCAACTACACAATCAAAACAATTGGTTATATCGCCTGTGGTACGCCAGAGATGGCCGATATCTTTGCCCCAGTCCCAGGGCTTATTGTTACCCCATTCACACAGGCTGAATACAATCGGGCGGCCGGCCGCATAAAGCGCATTACGCATGGTTAAATAAGCGCCCTCGGCATTGAGTCCTTCCGTATTGCACCAATCATATTTCAGGTAATCAACACCCCATTTGGCATACTGCATGGCATCCTGATATTCATAGCCCCGGCTGCCGGGCCGGCTGCCGCAGGTTTGCCAGCCGGCATCGGAATAAATGCCAAATTTTAAATCAAGGGAATGTATATAATCTCCCAGAGCTTTCATACCTGACGGGAAATGTTCCGGATCGGGATGGATAAATCCAAGACTATCGCGCTTACCGTGCCAGCAGTCATCAAGATTGATATAGATATATCCGGCGTCTTTCATTCCGCTGCTTACTATGGCATCAGCCGATTCGCGGATAAGCTGTTCGTCAATTTCATGAGCAAACGTATTCCAGGTATTCCAGCCCATAGGTGGAGTCAGAGCCAGACCTTCAAATTTTTGGGCATGCAGTAGTGAAATCATGCATACAATTAAAATGAAAAGTAAAATTTTCATAGCTGTAATTATCCCTGTTGTATAAATAAAAAATCAAGATTGTACAGTGAACTCAATATAAGAATAAAAAAGACAATGTGAAATAAATACCCCTTTCGCTGAAGCCGTCAGTTATGCCAGAGAGTAGGTCAAATAGATTTCAATAAAAAAAGCTGTATACCAGGATACGATTGAATCCGGATATACAGCTTTGAGCTGGCGTAATTGATTCATTCCCTAAATCAATCAGCCTGGAAGACATGAATTTATTCTTCGAGAGTACTTAAATCGCCTACATCCTGTCCAAGAGCCTTTGCTTTTAATACACGCCGCATAATTTTGCCGCTGCGAGTTTTGGGTAATGTATCCACGAATGTAACATCCTCCGGCTTGGCAATAGGACCTACCTCGGAAGCTACGTGATTTCTCAACTCATTTGCCAGTTGCGGCGTCGCTTCAGTTCCGGCTTTTAATATTACAAAAGCGTGTATGGCATTTCCTTTCAATTCATGCGGTAGTCCAATCGCCGCGGCTTCCGATACAGCAGAATGACTTACTAACGCGCTTTCTATTTCAGCGGTTCCCAAACGATAACCGCTTACTTTAATGACGTCATCGATCCGGCCAATGATCCAGTAATAACCGTCTTTGTCAACCCGGGCAGAATCACCGGCTTTGTACCAGCCCTGTTTTTCAAAATCCTTCCAGTATGTTTCTATAAAACGATCCGGATCACCGTAAATGGTCCTTGCCATACCCGGCCAGGGCGATTTGATAACTAATTTACCCTCTTCACCGGTTTTAACTTCATTACCATTATCGTCAACAACGGCCACTTCATTACCGAAAAATGGCTTGGTTGCCGAACCGGGTTTGAGCGGTGTAATAGGCAGAGGCGTTATTAAAAATCCACCGGTTTCTGTTTGCCACCAAGTGTCCATTATCGGGCATTTATTATCGCCAATCACCGTATGATACCAGCGCCATGCTTCAGGATTAATCGGCTCGCCAACTGATCCCAACAGACGCAAAGAACTGAGGTTGTATCGCTTTGGCCACTCATCGCCAAAGCGCATTAAACCACGAATAGCCGTAGGGGAAGTGTACAAAATAGTAATACCGTATTTCTCAATCATCTGCCACCAGCGATTGGGATAGGGATAATTAGGAGCGCCTTCATACATCATCACAGTAGCGCCGTTAATCAATGGTCCATAGACAATATAACTGTGTCCGGTTATCCAGCCCGGATCAGCGGCACACCACCAGCGGTCTTCTTCCTTGATATCAAAGACATAATTATGCGTGGTAGATGTGTAAACGGAATAACCGCCATGGGTATGTACAAGACCCTTTGGTTTGCCAGTGGTACCCGAGGTATATAAAATGAAGAGCGGGTCTTCTGCATCGGTCTTTTCAGTCTCACAGCCGTTGGTACAGGCAATTGGCAGCGTAATCAGATCATGGTACCAAAAATCACGGCCGCTTTCCATGTAGACTTCCTGACCGGTTCGTTTTACGACGATACAAGATTCAATTGTCGGCGATCGTTTAATAGCTTCATCAACAATATTTTTTAGATCATTTATTTTCCCTCGTCTCCAACCGCCGTCAGCCGTGACAAGTACTCGACTTTTCGCGTCGGCGATACGTTCAGCCAAAGCTTCTACACTGAATCCGCCGTAAACTACACTATGGGCAGCGCCGATTTTTGCACAGGCCAGCATAGAAAATGCCAGTTCGGGAATTTGCGGCATATAAATCGTAACGATATCGCCTTTTTTAACGCCCATGCTGCGCAGGATATTGGCAAATTTACTGACTTCGCGATTAAGGGCATGATAGGAAAACGTACGGAGATCGCCGGGTTCGCCTTCCCAGATGAGCGCCAGCTTATTCCGCCGCCATGTGTGAAGATGACGGTCAATAGCATTTTGAATGATATTTATTTTACCGCCAACAAACCATTTATAAAACGGCTTTTTGCTGTCGTCCAGCACTTTGTCCCATTTTTTGTACCATTTTAATCGTTTTGCCTGTTCGGCCCAAAAGCCCTCACGATCTTCGATAGATTGTTTATAAAGCTGATCATAATCTTTAACATTGGCTCTCCGGGTAATGTTTTTGGGAGGATAAAAAACCTCGCCTTCCATAGCAGGTGTTTTTGACTGATCTTGTTTCATGATAGTCTCCTGTTTGCACAGAGCATTTTTATTAAAAAAATAACGGTGAAAGTAAAAACATAAATAGTATTAATATTTATTCCCCTTTAGTTGTTTAGCATTATTCCGATTGAAATAATGATTAAAATCAAACGGTTGTTATATAAATGTTTGTATCTTTTATTTCGATACGATTTTAAGTAATTTGCACAATGTAAAATTTGAGACGGGTAAGGTTGCTGGATGTTTAAATTAGTATATATTTTTTTACTGACATTTTTCTTATTGACGTTTGGATTTTCCCAATCATTTACGATCGATCATGATTATAATCTTGTCCACATTCATAATGATGGTAATTCTCAAACGATCGAATATTTGAGTGAGATAGATTTATCAGGATTGGATAATCCTGAAGGCCAGCCGCAATTACCGGTTTACATATATCGCATACCGCTGGATGTAAATGTAACAATAGACTCTTTCAAAATTCAAGAAATAAAAGAACGAAAAATTGACGGTGTATATAATGTTAAAATCCAGCAGCATCTCTGGCGCCAGGATTTTGACGAAAACAATATTATACCAGCAGCTAATAATCAAACCGAATTTCCGGATAAGATAATAGAGTTTAAAGGAATTAAATATTTCAATGGCCATCCCATAGCTCACTTTGCGGTGCATCCGTTTCGGTATCAGTCAGATTCAGGTAATTTATATTTTATTGAACAAATAAAGTTCTCAATTACCACCAGCGCTGCAGAAACCAGGGGAATTATTCCGGCACAAAAATTTCAGACAGAAAATGAAAAATTAATCAGCCTGGTAAAATCCAATCAAAGTAAAGCGTTACCATTTTTACCTATGGCTTCATCTGATTGGATTATTGATGAAGAAGAGGGGATCCCACTAAGTTATATCAGCGCTGGTCTGGTTGACCGGTATCTCATAATCACTACAGAGGAGTTGGCAGCTTCTTTTGAGCCCTTAGCTGATTGGAAAACACGCAAGGGCGTGCCAACGGTTATTCGAACTCTGGACTGGCTTCGTTCTAATTTTCCGGATGGCGTGGATGATGCCGATCGTATTCGTAACTATATTCGCTGGTCGTATCGATATCGCGGCGCCAAATACGTTATGCTTGGCGGCGATACGGAATTAATCCCCTCACGAATTCTGACAACGGGAGGTTTTACATTCCCGGCAGATTATTACTTTGCCGATCTTGATGGTACATGGAATGCCGATGAAGATGATATCTTTGGAGAAGCTGTTGACAAACTGGACGGCTATCCGGAAGTCTATGTGAGCCGAATTCCGGTTCAAACACCTGAAGAAGTGGATCGTTTTATAACACGTCTGTTCCGGTATGAAAAAATGATTGATATTGAAAATCCCCATTTTCCGGGCGATGTTTTATACCTGGCAGCTAATCTCGATAGGGATAATGATGGACGTGATTTGATAATGAATAGAATCGATCCGCAAATTAACAGTGAATTCCGGCGTACACTATTAACAGAAAGTGAAGATATAGGATCAGATCCTGCGCCAGCTTTGGAAGCATTGAATAACAACTACGCCATTATTTTTACAGAAAACCATGGATTGTATCATACCCTCCGTCCGGGCGCTAAGGGGTCTAATTTTTTTACGTATCAAATTGGTGAATTAACCAATCACGATCCTGGTATCTGGTATGTAGCCAGTTGTTATACCAATGATATTGTTAAACGTTCGTTATCAGAAATGTATTTACTGGCGGAAAGCGGCGGCGGTGTCGCTTATATTGGAAACAGCAGTTTTGAGTATCCCTTTAACGGCATTTATTTGCAGGAAGAGTTTTTTAAGCTGGCTTTTAGTAAAAATAAATATCATTTGGCTGAAGCTCACTATCTTTCACGGCTGCCTTATCTGGGATATCTATCGTGGGAGGGACCTTCGAGGATTATTGTTTATTCCACTATTGTCCTGGGCGATGCCGAAATGCCCATCTGGACGGAAATACCTAAATCCCTAATGATCGATCAGCAATCCACAGCCGATGAAGACGGTTATTTTTTAACCGTCAAAGTAAAAGATGAAAGCGATAGCAATTTTATACAAAATGCTTTAGTAACCCTTTATCGGGAAAATGAAATTTACGATCTAAAAAAAACAGATGCATCAGGACAGGTACGTTTTGATTTGAATAATTATGATCCTGGTGAAGTCAATGTTACTGTTACCAAACATAATTATATTCCTTATGAAAGTAACTTTAATATAATATCCCGTTCATCTGCAAAAATCCGGATTGAAAATGTTATATTCAGCGAAATTGAGGGTATAAAGAATCAGCAGTGCGAACCGGGCGAAAGACTGAACCTTAATCTTGAAATTGAAAATATGGGTGATGCAGGTGTACCGGGCGGCATGCTTATTCAATTTAGCGGGGAAGATAGTTTAATTCTGCTGGATACAATGACCATTGTACTTGAAGATTCACTTGCGCCGGGACAGAAATCGGTGTTATCCCCATTAGCATATAATGTTTCAGATTCAATTACAGCGGATACAACACTCATTCATAATATACAATTTTTATCAGGCTTCAAATCGTTGGGTGAACAATGCATCAAATATGTCGTCCACCTGCCTCATATCGTGCCAGCTGATCCTGAGATTGAATCAACTCCGCCGGATTCCGGCTTTGTGAGTAGTAAGTTTTTTCTTGAATTGGAAAATATCGGATTGGGTGGCGCTAGAGAAATAATTGGTGAATTGTATTCTGATCAGGATAATGTAAAACTGCTTGACAGTATTTTTATCTATGGTGATGTTGAGTCTAAATCAACAACCAATATGGGTGCATATTTCAAAATTAGACATGCCATGCCTTTTAATTCGCTTTTACTAGGGCTCAAGTTTATTGACCACTACGGAAAGAGCTGGAATTATTCAATTGATTTCGAGGATCCACTTCCTCCGACAGACTTTACATTTAAACCTTCGGGCCCGGAATCAATAGAACTGAACTGGTCTGCTTCACCATCGCATGATATTATTGGTTACAACATTTATCGAAAGTATTCAGCGGAGTCCGATTTCCAACAAGTGAATGATAAGCCTATTAAAAGCGCCGGTTTTTTTACAGATGATAACGTACAGAATGATCAAATATATCAATACATGGTTCAGGCAATAGATTCATCTTACAATGTAAGTACCTTTACAGCGGATACGATTTCGGCCTGGCCGGCAGTGAGAAGTAAACCGAATTTTCCGGTTAATATTGGAGAAAAAGCCATAGGCGCAGACAATAGTGGCTTCGCGGTTTATGACTTCGATAATGATCATAAGCAGGAAATAGTGGTCGCAGGCGGACACGGTGTATTGAAGATTTATGATTGTTACGGAACACTGCTTCATACAATTGAAAATCTTGAAGGCTATATGAATAAACCGGCCATCGGCAATGTTTATGGTTCTGATGAAATGGAAATCGTCATCAGCGCTTATGAAAAACGTACAGAAAATAATTGTATCTATATTATTGATCCTGAAAGCGGAACAGTAATTGAATCGATATCGATGAGCTACCATCAGCCGTCCTCATCCGTTTTAAAAGATCTTGATCACGATGGGTATGATGAGATTATTGTTTTATCTCACGGCAATGATTCACCCGTTGATCCAAAAAACAGTAAGCTGAATATTTGGCGAAGTACCGGAACAGGTTGGATCGATTTTCCAGGCTGGACTGAGCAGGGTTACCTTTTCAAGAGTGCGGCTTCACTGGGTATGCCGGCTGCTGCTGATATGACCGGTGAAGGTGTTATCAGTGTAATTGTCCCAACCATCGAAGGCAAACTCTATGCCTTCAAACCAACACAGTCTGCCGAACCGGTATGGATTAAATCATATCCTGGCATTTTAAACGTTCCGCTTAGTCTTGCGGATGTGGATCGGGATGGGAATTTGGATATGACAGTTTTATCAATCAATAACGATAAATTATATTTATTAAATCATCAGGGTGACCCGCTGCCTGGTTGGGAATCCGGTTTAACCGTGGCTGCTTCGAATATATGGTATATCGGTTCCCCGGCAATCATGGCCAATGTATATCCTGCAGATCCACAATTGGAAATTGTCTATATCGGCAGGGATTCGGCATATATATTTAAACACACCGGGGAGATACTAAATAACTGGCCTGTGCCAGTCAACAATGGCGATAATTTTTTTGATCCGCAGTATAAAGAACTTAGTGTTAATAGTTGTCCGGTGATAGGCGATCTGGATCAGGATGGCATTTATGAAATAGTGTTTGTTACCAGGGATGGTTTTGCTCATGCATTAAACAGTATTTCGGCAGAAGAAATTGTTGGATTCCCAGTTAATTTTTGGAATGATGAAGTGAGAGGACAGTCACCACTCATCTCAGACGTGGATTATAACGGAGATTTGGAAGCGCTATTCGTGGATCACGGTCATCAATTACATTTCTGGGATTTGGAAGCGAAATATTCTGACTATTTTATGCTATTTGCCTCACAGCCTTATGCTAATTTCAGACACACCGGAGAGCTGGATACAATCATCCTGAATCGACCAACGGGTATAAATGAGACACTGGCCAATTTACCGGAACAATACCATTTAGAACAGAATTACCCCAATCCTTTTAATCCCACAACAACAATCCGGTATATTGTTAAGACGCAAAATATTGCGTCTCAACATGTGGATTTATCAATTTATAATATTCTTGGGCAAAAGGTATCAACATTGGTTTCTCAACAACAACAAGCCGGTTCTTACAAGATTACCTGGAATGGCCAGAGTGATAAAAATATACCGCTAGCCAGCGGAATTTATATCTACAGACTTTTGATTAAAGATAAAGAATCAGATAAAATTGTATTCATAAAGCAAAATAAAATGATACTTTTAAGATGAAACAAAGGTATATATGAACAAATTATTTTTATCTACAAGTGTACTGTTATGTTTAAGTGTTATTCAGCTATTTGCACAGCAAACACCATATAATGGAACACCTACAGTCATCCCTGGCCAGATTGAAGCCGAGGATTTTGATAATGGCGGTGAAGGCGTTGCCTTTCACGATACAGATGATACCAACGAAGGCGGCGTTTATCGTACAACAGGTGTTGATGTTGAAGCTTGTGGAGAAGGCGGCTATAATGTCGGATGGATTGCACAGGATGAGTGGCTTGAATATACGGTAAATGTATTAAGTTCAAATGCATACAATTTCTATTTTCGCGTGGCATCCGAAAGCGCTGGCGGCGATTTTCATGTTGAGTTTGATGGCGTTGATGTTACCGGTGTGATATCGTTTGATTCCACTGGAGGCTGGCAAACCTATGTAACCATCAGCGCTGAGAATATTGCTCTCACAGAAGGCCAACACGTCATGCGTTTTTATTGTAACAGCTCCGGCTTTAATATTAACAGTATCATTATTGAATCAGCCCTGGTTTCTGATCCTCCGGAAGTGATTATTACATCCCCGCTTGATAATACGACATTCAGCTTTGGCACAGCAATTACTATCACTGTTGCTGCGACTGATTCAGATGGTACCGTATCAAAAGTGATGTTCTACGCGGATGGGGAATTAATCGGAGAAGATGCCTCTGTTCCTTATGAAATTATATGGCTGCCCGGTGTACCTGAAAATTATGATTTAATAGCGGAAGCCATGGATAATACCAACACAAAAGGTGTTTCAAAAAAAATTGATATAACCGTACTTTATCCCCAATACGCCAATTCTCTCATTTTTTCTCATGCACATGGATTCTACAGTGAGCCGTTTACTTTAACTATTTCCAGTGAGTCTGGCAGTACCGCCATTAAATATACTTTGGATGGTTCAGATCCAATGACATCCTCTACAGCAATGAGTACAGCTGAACCTGCAAATATTTCCATAAATCCGGCTAGTACATCAGGCCGTGGATTGACACCTGGAATTGTGGTCAGAGCCGTTGCTTTAAGCAGTGGAAGTCAGAACAGTCTGCGGGAGACCAAAACCTATTTGTTTATTGATGAAGTTAGTAACCAGGCACATCCCGGTAGCAGCTGGCCCGATCCGGGTGTAAATGGTCAGCAATGGCATTATGAAATGAATCAGGATGTGGTCAATGATGCCAATTACTCAGAACTTATTGATGATGCCCTGCTTGATATACCATCTATTTCCTTAGTAACTGATCTTAACAATCTGTTTGATCCGGATAGCGGCATATATGTAAATGCCCAGTATCATGGAGAAGAGTGGGAACGTCCCACATCTATTGAATTGTTAAATCCTGATGGTTCCGAATGTTTTCAGATCAATGCCGGATTACGTATCCGGGGCGGCTGGAGCCGTCATGATGAATATCCCAAGCATGCTTTCCGATTGTTTTTCCGGGAAAGGTACGGTAAAGCAAAATTGGAGTATCCTTTGTTTGAAGATGAAGGTGTTGATGAATTCAAAAAACTGGATTTACGAACCTCACAGAATTATGCCTGGAGTAATGGATCGATCTGGGATAATACTATGAATCGTGATGTATTTTCCCGGGATTTGCAGGGGCAGATGGGCCAGCCCTACACGCGCAGCCGTTATTATCATCTTTACATTAACGGTGAATACTGGGGATTGTATCAATCGCAGGAAAGACCAGAGGCAAACTTTGCGGAAAGTTATTTTGGCGGTAATGATGAAGAATATGATGTTGTTAAAGTGGATATTGGTGATGATTTTAATTTATATGATATAGAAGCCACGGACGGTACGCTTGACGCCTGGGAAGACGTATGGGAAGCGACACAAACCGGTTTCATATCCAATGCAAATTATTTTCAACTGGAAGGTAAAAATCCGGATGGAACGATCAATCCGTTTGGAAGGAGACTGGTGGATATTGATAACCTGATTGAATATATGATTATAATATTTTACACCGGTAATTTTGATGCACCGGTTACAAAATTCAGCGGTGAAAACAATCCCAATAATTTTTATGCCATTTACAATCGTGAAGAAAATGACGGCTTTATATTTCTGGCCCATGATAATGAACATACACTGCATGTAGATCCCGAATCGCCCGGTATTGGCATTGAAGAAGACAGAGTAAATATTGAATATACAGTGAGTAGTTTCAATAAATTTCATCCGCAGTGGCTGCACGATAAATTGTCAGAAAATTTAGAATACCGTATTCGCTTTGCCGACCGGGTTTATAAGCATTTTAATAATATGAATGACCAGTTGAATTATTAATTTATTGAAACATGGGAAAAACTCCGTAAATTTTATTTAGTCTAATAAAAACAAGG
>JAFGKZ010000138.1 GCA_016928315.1 Calditrichaceae bacterium | reverse complement strand
CCTTGTTTTTATTAGACTAAATAAAATTTACGGAGTTTTTCCCATGTTTCAATAAATTAATAATTCAACTGGTCATTCATATTATTATTATACGGCTCAGGAATATTTGCCGGTTTTCTAACATTCAGATATACAAATCATAAAAATAAGCCGGATATATCCGAGAATGATGTCATGGTAAATTCAAAAACCGATTCCACGGATGCTCTTTTGAAAAATAATCCGAAATTCGAACCGGGATATCTTAAACTGCATCGCACAGGTGAACTGAACAAACGGGCAAAAAAATTGTGGGATATGATGCAAGAATGCAATTTATGCCCGCGCGATTGCGGCGTGGATCGTATTAGCGGTGATGTCGGATTTTGTGAGGCATCAGCGCAATTGGAAATCGCTGCGTTTCATCCGCATTTTGGAGAAGAACGATCGCTTACAGGAACGAATGGTTCCGGCACTATATTTTTTACCAATTGCGGTTTGCGTTGTGTCTTCTGTATTAACTGGGAAATCAGCCAGGGTGGTGACGGCACCGTTCGCAGCCTGGATTATTTGACTCACATGATGCTGCGATTACAAAAACTTGGTTGTCATAATATTAATGTTGTTACGCCTACCCATTATGCCCCTCATATTCTGTTTGCCCTGGATAAAGCCGCCCGCCGCGGTCTCAACCTTCCGCTTGTTTATAATACCTGCGGGTGGGAAAAATTGGAAATTCTGAAAATACTGGATGGAATAGTAGATATTTATCTGCCTGATTTTAAATACGCGGACCGGGAAATGGCGGTAAAATATTCGCAGGATGCCGATACTTATCCTGCCATTACTAAGGAGGCCCTGCTCGAAATGCACCGGCAGGTAGGTGTGGCTAAACCAGGTAGAAACGGACTTATGCAGCGTGGATTGATGATTCGCCACTTGGTAATGCCCAATAATGTCAGCGGATCAAAAGAAGTTTTAAAATGGATTTCAGGTCACTTACCAAAAGACACTTACGTGAATATTATGTCGCAATACCGGCCCATGTACCGAGCCTTCGAATTCCCGGAAATCAACCGAACCATATCCCGCAAAGAGTATAACGATGTCGTCAATTACGCCAAAGAACTTGGCTTGACCAACCTTGATATTCAGGGATAAGAATATAGTGTGATTCTTTATTAACCCCAGCCTTAAGGCTGGGGTTAGCCCTTAGTAGATAATTTCTGTAGCCTGTTTGAATATTTTTTTTGAATTGTCCTGATTCAATTTTATCTTTAGTAAAATTTATTCCAACAAAGCGATTAACCACTTTTAGGGGGAATTATATGAAACGACGTGATTTTATTAAAGCCAGCGCCATCGGAGCCATCGGCGTAAATTTGCTGCCTCTTTCCTTACATCAATCGAATCGACTTAAAGCGCAGACCACCGCGCCCGATGTTGTCTGGGTGGAAAACGGTGAACCGGAAGCGTTGTTTAAATCTGCAATGAAAGAGCTGGGCGGCATAAACAAATTTATATCCAAAGGCGATGTGGTTGTCATTAAACCGAATATCGGCTGGGCTAAGACACCTGAATTTGCGGCGACAACCAATCCCGATCTGGTTGCAGAAATCGTAAAACAGTGTAAAGAGGCCGGCGCAAAAGAAGTGAAAGTGTTTGACCATACCTGCAATCCCTGGCAGCGCTGCTACAATCTTTCCGGCATTGAAGAAAAGGCCGGCGCCAGCGGGGCCAAACTAACGCAAACTTACGACCATAAATATACCAACCTGGCTATCAATGGTCAGCACATCAAGGAATGGCCTATATATAAAGATTATCTGGAAGCAGATAAAGTAATTAATGTGCCGATTGCCAAACACCATGGGCTTGACCGGGTGACACTTGGTCTAAAAAATTTGATGGGCGTTATGGGTGGACGACGCGGTTCGCTGCATAATAATTTCGGAAATAAAATGGCGGATATAAACAGCAAGTTGATTCCGACCCTGACCATCATCGATGCCTATCGTATTTTAACGGCTAACGGGCCAACCGGCGGCAATTTATCGGATGTAAAATTGACCAAAACTCTGATAGCCAGTTCCTGTACCGTTTCAGCCGATTATGTCGCTTTAGACTTATTTGGACACAAACTGCATCAGATTCAGCATATCAGCATCGCCAATGAACGCGGATTAAATAAATTTGATTTGACTAAACTTAATGTTAAAAAAGTAAAACTGGCTTAACTGATATGGTAAAAGCACGTAAAATTTCCCAGATATTTTTTATCCTCTTCTTTATTTTCCTGTTTATTCGGGCGCGTTATCCGTATGAAGTGCGCATACAATCTGATTTATTTCTGCGCTTCAGCCCGCTGATGCCCCTGTTTGATTTCATTGATACGCTCAGGATTGATTTAATTTTCTGGCCGGCGTTGCTGATTTTGTTATTTACGCCTTTCTTAGGCCGATTCTTTTGCGGATGGATTTGTCCGCTGGGCACCACTTTGGATGCCGGCAGTAAAATTGTAAAATCGCCATCCAATAGAAAAACAGAGAAATGGCATAAATTAACCTATCTTAAATTTGCCATTCTGTTTGGCTCAATTATTCTGGCCGTTTTCTCTCTGCATGTCTGGGGATATTTCGATCCCCTGTCGATTTTTAACCGGGCACTGACCGTTGTATTCTATCCTTTGGCTACACTTTTTGCAGATCATATCTTAATCGGTATTACTAAAATACCTTTTCTGGAAGATCCGGCCTACGCGGTGTATGATTTTTTTAAAACCAGTGTCATGCCGGAAAATCAGGCTAATTATCAACAGCTCTTCTGGATTGCCTTATTCATTGCCGCTATTCTCGGGGCGGAAAAAATAACCCGGCGATTCTGGTGCCGGTATTTATGTCCCGCCGGAGCTTTGCTGGGATTCCTGTCGCAATTCCGGTTTTATGAACGTATTGTCGGGGAGGAATGCCCGTCCTGCAATCTTTGCCAGAAAGAGTGTAAAATGAATGCCATCCCGGAAGGGGATGTAAAAAAAACCAGCAAAGTTGAATGTATTGAATGCTTCAATTGCGGAGCAGTTTGTCCTACCAAATACAATGCCATTACCTACCGCTGGCGCTGGAAACCATATCACACACCCATTGATTATAACCGGCGGCAATTCCTGACGACCACAGCCGGCAGTGTGGCAGCGATTGGATTATTAAATATCGGTCTGAAAGACCGTAAGGCTGAGGCTAAGTTAATCCGCCCGCCCGGCGCCCTGCCCGAAGATGATTTTATGGATCGCTGTATCCGCTGTCTGCAATGCGTGCGTATCTGTGAATCCAACGGCGGCTGCCTTCAGCCGGATCAAATTCACAATAATATCATGGAATTATGGCTGCCGGTGGCGGTGATGCGCGAAGGTTACTGTGCGTACGACTGCAATCTGTGCGGACAAGTCTGCCCGACCGACGCCATTTTGCCTCTGGAATTGGCCCAAAAGAAAAAGACGCCGATGGGCCTGGCTCATTTTGACAAAAATTTATGCATCCCCTATGCCCGCAATGAAGACTGTATCGTTTGCGAGGAACATTGTCCGACGCCGGATAAAGCCATCAAATTTGAGGTGAAAGATTTTATGGCGCCGGATGGTTCGGTGCGAAAAGTTAAATATCCTTATGTAATTAAAGATCTGTGTATCGGCTGCGGCATCTGTGAAACCAAATGTCCGATTGCCGGACAAGCCGGAATTTTTGTAACGCCTGAGAACCAGAAACGGTTGACAAAGGATGAGGTGGGTGTGATTAGAGAAAATCCAAATGAAACCTATTCATCACCTTATTAATAATTGGTTGTACATTAAGAAGTTTTAAGATATATTTAATCTGATTTTGATATAACTATAATATAAGTTTTACAATTTGCAAATATCCTGATTTATGGTAAATGATAGAAGTGACATTGAGAAAACAGTCAATCATTGGATATCAACATCCGACCAAGACTACAAGACAATGATTCATCTTTATAAATCAAAAGATTTTCATTGGGCATTATTCATCGGGCATATAGTGATTGAACGCTTACTAAAGGCAAAAATTGTTGAAGTCACTAAAGCCCACGCACCATTCATCCATGATTTACGTAGACTTGCAAAGTTAACCAGTATCGATTTTGAAGATATGCACTTAGAATGGTTTGATACTATTACCACTTTTAATCTGAATGCACGATATGATAGTTATAAATAGGCTTTTTATAAAAAATGTACAGAAGAATATACTTCAAAATGGATAGCAAATATTAAAGAGTTGAGAAAATGGATAAAAACGAAGCTATAAAAATAGCCAAAAAATATATTGATTCTGTAAATAAAAGATATAAAATAGAAAATGTTATTCTATTTGGTTCATTTGCAAAAGGAACATACCATGCGGATAGCGATATCGATTTGGCCATTGTATTCAATTCGCTTGAAGATGCTATTGATATGCAGATTGAGTTAATGAAAATGCGTTCGGATGATTTTTTAATGATTGAGCCGCACCCTTTCAGTTTAAGTGATTTTCAGCCCTCAAATCCTGTTGTGTTTGAAATACTGAAGAATGGAATTGAAATAAAAAAATCCGCAGCATAATAAAAATGAATACTACACACACAATGGACAGGCTGGTATTTTTTGTAACGCCGGAAAACCAGAAGCGGTTGACAAAAGACCAGATGGGCGTTGAAGTACAGGAATCCGAAGATAGTTATAATCTGCCTTATTGATTATTATTGTTATCAGTTATTAAATTCAGATCAATATCCAATCAAATATGAACATCGTAAATGAATTCTATAATCGAAGTTGAGAATCTAATAAAGCAATTTGGCGAATTGACAGCCGTGGCCGGATTAAATTTTGAGATTCACAAAAACGAAATCTTTGGTTTGCTGGGTCCCAACGGCGCCGGAAAAACCACTACCATCAATATGATCTGCGGTTTATTGCCCCCTTCGACCGGCACGATCCATTTCAACGGTTCCAATGGTAAAGATCATAAATCACTGATCGGTTATTGCCCGCAGGAAAATATTTTATGAATGAATTTAATTCAGAAATCAGACCGATTTCAGCTACAGATAAGAAATTAGTGGCAGATTTCATTAAAGAGCACTGGGGATCTTCGTTCAGCGTTTCCAGGGGAAAAATCTACCATATTGTCGATCTGCCGGGATTTATCTGCAAACAAAATGGTAAAATCGCCGGATTGATTACCTATCATATTGTTAAAAAGGATTGTGAGATAGTTACATTAAACAGCGATATTGAAAATGAGGGTTTAGGAACACAATTATTAAATAAAGTTATAAATGTGGCAAAACGGAATCAGTGTAAACGCGTTTGGCTGGTAACAACCAATGACAATGTAAACGCTATCCGGTTTTATCAGAAACGCGGTTTTGACTGGGTTGGATTTTATCGCGATGCGATGATTGAATCCCGAAAATTAAAATCAGAAATTCCCTGGTACGGCAATGATGGCATTCCCATAAGGCATGAAATTGAATTTGAGCACCGGCTTCATTATTAGTTTTTTAGCCACAGAGGACACTGAGAGTTTATTAATTGAATAATTAATGATTGATCTGGTAAATAATTTCAATAGCGCTTAATTAGTTATGAATTTAATTTAATATAAACTACCCCCCCTTAATCCTCTCCCTGATATCAGGGAGGGGCAATCCGCCAAGTGGTGGTTGGGGGGCATAGAAACTCAAATACAGAATTCAAATTTAAATATAGAAAGGAACGAATCATGAAAAAAGAAATGCAGGGACATGCAACCGCCAACACCGTTTATGGTATGGGTTTTATCGGAGCACTGGTTTATTTTATTTCCACAGCCTGTTCATTTTGGATGGGCGTATTTGGTATTTTTAAAGCCATCTTCTGGCCGGCTTTTTTAGTGTATGAAGCTTTTAAATATTTAGGCGCCTAATTTTTTGAAAATTGATGTGGTGAATTAATCTATAAATTATTTTTTATTAATTCACCACATCGTTTTATTTGTACTCATTAAAATGTCTATTAATAATACCATCTTTTAATGGAATTTCTGGATTTCTTCTTTTATATTAATAATGAAAATCTTTCATTAAATTCTGTAAGAATCAATTAATCTTTATGGGGTAATTATGTATAAACTTCAACTTATATCAGGACTTTTCCTGTTATTGTTTTCAGCAATAAATGCCCAGGAAATTCCTGCCGGTGAAGAATCTCTTGGCACAAGAACCTATGACCAGTTTGAGAAACCGGAAGTATGCAAGAGCTGCCATACGGATATTTATCAGCAATGGACGCAGGCGATGATGTCGCAGGCGTATACCCATCACTGGGATGAGATTGAGTATTTTGACCTGGCCGTTGCCCATGCCAAAGCGGATCCGTTTTTCAAAGGTGCGGCAGATGGCTGCAACGGCTGTCATACACCCATGGCATTCATGGCCGGTGACGTGACTCCGCCCAGACCATCGGAAAACAGCCGCGCCAATGAAAGCGTCAATTGCGATGTCTGTCATACCATAACCGGTTTTCATGGGGATGAACCATTTAATTTTAATTATATTTCTGATCCGGGTAAAATCAAATATGGTCAAAAACCGGGATTGGAATCGCCGCATCATATTACTAAAAAACTGGATTATATCAGCCAGACAGAATTTTGCGGCGCCTGCCATAATGAGCAAAATCCCTTTGGCATTTGGGTTAAATCCACGCAGTTCGAATGGAAGGAAGGTCCCTATGCCAAGGAGGGCGTGCCCTGCCATCAATGCCACATGCCCAGGGCTTTGGATCGCAGCGCGCTGATGGGAAAGGAGGATATGGTTGCCCAGCATTTATTCCATGGCGCCCATGATCCGGGAAAGGTAGCCAGTACCATTGAAATCCGCATGCATCCCGTGGAACGTGAAGTTGAAATTACCGAGCAGGTTGTACTCAAGGTGCAATTGTTTAATGCAAAAACCGGACATAAATTTCCTACCGGTTCCGTAGAAGACCGTATCGCCTGGCTGCATGTCACTGCAACAGATGCGGCGGGTAAAACCTTTCATCTGCCGGTGGATAAAAAAGGTTTTGAAGGCGAAGAGTATACCATCGGTGCCAACATCCTGGCTTATAAGGATATGGGCGTTCCGCTGGGCATCGAAAATTTTGAAGGCGTTCAGCGCGACGGCATTCCAGAAGGCGACCGGATATTCCGGATGCCTTATTTTGATCAGAACGGCATTATGACTATACAGCAATGGAACACCCGTTCTCTGGGCGTGGATTACCGGATTGGGCCGCGGGAAACAAAAATCGAAACTTTCACTTTTGAACCGCCGCTGGATATGGTTCCCGGAAAAGTAACTTTCAAGGCTCAGTTAAATTATCAGAAACTGGTCAAACCGGTTGCGGATTATTTAAAGGTGCCCGAGGATGAAAGTGAAATTATGGTAGTCAATACGGCTACAACATGGGTTGAGATTTACGAATAATAATAAGGAGATTTATAATGAAATTATCAAAATATTTTACTTGGACATTTTTTTCCTTTTTACTTTTCACTTTCCTTTTACCTGAAGATGGCAGCGCTATTCCGGCTTTCGCCCGGAAGTATAAAATATCCTGTAATACCTGTCATACGGTTTTTCCCCGTTTAAAAGAATACGGAGATGACTTTGCCGGAAGTGGTTTTATCATCAAAGAAAAGGAAACGGAACGAGATTATGTAACGGCCGGTGATGATTTGTTATGGTTAAATAAAGATTTCCCTGTTGCCGCCCGCATTGATTTATATGCCGCACACGACCAGGGAAAAAATGTTGAAAATGATTTTCAGATTCCCTGGGGATTAAAGCTGCTTTCAGGCGGCACCTTGTATAAAAATATCGGATACTATTTTTATTTCTATATGCAGGAACACGGCGAGGTGGCTGGTATTGAAGACGCTTATATCCATTTTGATAATATATTCAGCAGCAATCTGGATGTTATGGTTGGCCAGTTCCAGTTATGCGATCCGCTCATGAAACGGGAGCTGCGGTTAACTTATGAAGACTATATGATTTATAAAACCTACATTGGCTCATCTAACATGAATTTAGCTTATGACCGCGGACTTATTCTGGCTTATGGCATCAAAAGAACAGGTACCGATTTGGTTGGAATGGTTGTTAATGGTAATGGAAAACCGGAAGCGATTGATGATAAACTGGATCAGGATAATCATAAAAGTGTGGCTTTGCGTGTAAACCAGGGCATCATGGATTTTATGAGTATCGGTGGATTTTATTATACCGGTAAGGAAGATTCACCCGATTCCAATCGCACAAACGAGGTTATTTATTATGGACCGGATTTAACTTTTGGCATAGGACCTTTCGAACTGATTGCTCAATATTTAATTCGCGAGGATAAAAACCCTAACTTTTTAAGCGATGCATCCAAGGTTAAAACAGATGGCTACGTGGTGGAACTTACCTTCGCGCCGGATTTGGAACGATCCCGATATTATTTTACGGCATTATATAATATGATCGATTCTGACGATTATAAATACAATACAGCAACTCTGAGTTTTACCTATCAGTTAGCCCGGAATCTGAGGTTGCTCACAGAATACACACGCGACCTGGAAAATGTTAAAAATCGTATTGTACTGGGCATAATCAGCGCATTCTGATTGTATTATGCATTTTGCATAAGTGGTATCAGAAAAGACTGATAAATAAATAAACCTCTCATCAGAACGATTTCGTAACTAAAAATGTAAATATGAATCAGAGCAGCATACTATCCGATCTTCCAGATGTTAAAAATGGTAATATCCATTCATTTGCATCGCGATTGGTTTTGTCATTTTTATAAATCTCTGATATTAAAAAAATAAAATTTCGGTTTTAGAATACTTTTTGAACCATAGTATAAAAAAATAAATATATTAGACTACTGTTAAATATATTATGAATAATTGTAGACAGGAAATCAGATATGAAATTATTTCTGGCACTTCTTATTTTGCTTTTTACGTTTAATGTTTTAACTGCCGATGATGGTTACCGGCTTTGGCTTAAGTATGATAAAATCCACGATGTACAGAAACTGGAGACATATCAATCCGTTCTACAGGGAATTTTAGTCACTGGTGATTCTCTAACCGGAGCAATCATTCAAAATGAGTTAGAAAATGGTTTAAATGGTTTACTTGATAAGAAAGTCCCAATTATCCGGGACATACAGGATAATTGTATTATTGCCGGCACTATAGAAAATATCCGCTCAATGGTGAATATCGATTTTGAGAACGAAATGAATGCTATCGGCAATGAGGGCTATCTGATTCTTAATTATAATATATCTAATAACGACATTATAATCATCACCGCGAATACTGATATCGGAGTGTTGTATGGCACTTTTCATTTTTTACGATTGCTGCAAACCCTGCAGGATATTGATGTCCTGAATATTATCGAATCCCCCAGAATACAACTGCGTGTACTGAACCATTGGGATAACCTCGATAGGACAGTGGAACGGGGCTATGCCGGTTTTTCACTCTGGAACTGGCAAAAACTTCCGGACTACATTCACCCCTATTATCATGAGTATGCCCGCGCCAATGCGTCTATTGGCATTAACGGGACGGTTCTTAACAATGTAAATGCTAATGCGCTAATACTTACGCCCCTTTATCTTAATAAGGTAAAAGCGCTTGCCGATGTATTTCGCCCTTATGGGATCAAAGTGTATTTGTCTATTCGATTCAGCGCGCCAATTGATATCGGCGGATTGCCTGTCTCGGATCCCCTGGATGAAGAAGTCCGGCAGTGGTGGAAGGATAAGGCCCAGGAAATTTATAAACTGATTCCAGATTTTGGCGGGTTTCTGGTTAAAGCGAATTCGGAGGGACAGCCGGGACCGCAAAACTACGGCCGCAGCCATGCCGACGGCGCCAACATGCTGGCCGATGCGCTTAAACCGTTTGGCGGTGTGGTTATGTGGCGGGCTTTTGTTTATGATGCTAACGATAAAGAGGATCGGGCCAAACAGGCCTATAATGAATTTAAACCATTGGATGGAAAATTTAGGGATAATGTTTTAATTCAGGTTAAAAACGGACCGATTGATTTTCAGCCGCGGGAGCCGTTTCATCCTTTATTCGGCGGCATGCCTGAAACGCCGCTAATGATGGAATTTCAGATCACCCAGGAATATTTAGGATTCAGTACCCATCTGGTTTACCTGGCTACTCTTTATGAAGAAGTGCTTGATGCGGATACCTACGCGAAGGGAGAGGGTTCCACAGTGGCCAGGGTTATTGACGGCTCCCTGAATAACCATAAATTATCGGGCATTGCCGGCGTTGCCAACACAGGCACTGACAGAAACTGGACCGGACATCTTTTTGCTCAGAGCAACTGGTACTGTTTTGGCCGGCTGGCCTGGGATCATCAGTTAAGCGCTGAAAAAATTGCCGATGAATGGATTCGGATGAGTCTGACGAATGACGATGCTGCCGTCAGGTCGATTCAGTCCATTATGATGAAGTCACGGGAGAACACCGTAAATTATATGACGCCGCTGGGACTACATCACATTATGGGCTGGGATCATCACTATGGCCCGGCGCCCTGGATTAAAGACAAACACCGGGATGACTGGACGTCTGTTTATTATCACCGTGCGGATAGCATCGGGATTGGATTTGACCGGACAAAAACAGGCAGTAATGCCGTAAGCCAGTATCATGAACCGGCAGCGGATACATTCGCTGCTCTGGAGACCTGTCCGGATGAATACCTGATATGGTTCCATCATGTGCCCTGGGATTATAAATTGAAATCCGGAAAAACTTTATGGGATGAGCTATGCTATCATTATTATAATGGAACACAAGCCGTTGCAGAGATGCAGAAAAAATGGGCTGATCTTCAGGATAAAATCGATCCGGAAATTTTTAATCATGTTACAAGCATGATGAAAATTCAGTACAAGGAAGCTGTCTGGTGGCGCAATGCCTGTGCGCTCTATTTCCAGACTTTTTCCAATCAACCCATTCCCGAAGATCTCGAGAAACCGGATAAAACTTTGGAGTATTACCAGAATCTTTCGTTTCCATTTGCACCTAAATGATTGTGGAATGATTTAGTAAATTGAAATCAAGATAGATAAAGATTATGAATCATTGATTTTTGACCCACCCTCTTTCCCTCCCTAGTATATTAGGGAGGGATGTCACGCTTTGCGGGAAAGGGAGGATTATTTATCAATCTTAATATTCGTATATTTTGAAATTTTTAATAATCCAAGAAAGTATAAAGAATTTAATTTAGGATTGGATTATTTGTGAAAAGTAATGAATTACCTTCCATTTGTCCGTTCTGTAAAAAAGAACATACTATTGATGTGCTAAGATTACAGATTACCTCAATCGTAAAATGCCCGCATTGCCAAAAAGAATATTTTATACCCTACAGCGAAGTAAAGTCACTGCTCAAATTTCAAAGTGATTTGGATGAGCTGACGAAGAATTCTAAGGAATAATTTGTTATTTAGGTTTGGGAATAAATTTATGACTATTTGCTTTTAATAGTCAGTGAAACTATATTAATCACACTTTTTTACCAGTTTAGTATTTAGATTGAGATAGTACATTATATTAACTTTTAAGTTTATTTTAGATTTTCCGATTAATAAGTTAAACTTGAAAGAAGGTTTTCATGGAAATTCAGAAATACGCAGAATATTTATTAAAATACTATGTTAATGACGATAATAATATCACGCCTATGAAACTCCAAAAATTACTTTATTATATTAAAGTATGGGGGTTGGTCGATGGAGAAGGTTTTATATCGGAATCATTTGTTCACCATAAATATGGTCCTTTAAATTGGGATATTTATCATGAATATAATCAGTATGGAAATCAGAAAATAGAACAACCGGTTCATGATGTAGAAGTACCCGAAAATAAACATTTAGTAGATTTTATTATTGAAAATTATATCGATTTTGATGCAATCACGCTTTCATCCATGACACATTCTGAGGATCCCTGGAAGAATACACAGATTGGGGAAGTTATAACAGATGAAGTAATTTATGAATATTATAAAGAACAGCCTTTTGCAAAAAATTTTCCTTTTGATCCCAATAAAACATTTTATCCAATAATGTCAGATGGAAATCATTCTTTTATATTCGATATGAATGCGGAAGATGCAAAAACAAGTATGAAATTTTCATCATATAGTGAATATCTTAAACTTAAAAATATAGCCAAAGAAGAACTTGAGTCAGCAGGATTAAAAAATTCTTGCATTTAGATAGTGAAATATCTCATGTTAATAGTCTCCTAAAAGATTTTCCTACAAGAGAAATAAATACTCCTGAAGATGTGATTAAAAAGCTGAACGTTCGATATTCAATAATTTCAAGCGGAGCATCATTTAATCTTTACAAAGACCTTTCAAAATCAAACTTAAATTTATTTGATATTTTAAAACTGATGCCTCGTGTTATCCATGGTTATTTATGTAAGGATATTTTTTCAAATGCGGGGAGATATCGCAATATTAATGACCCACATAATGGAGCGGTTTATTTTGGTCCATTAAGACCCAAGGATGCAAGAGTTAAGTTTGAGGGTTGTCATCCAGGTAAAATTGAAATTGAAATTGAAAATGTAATACGAGAATTAGTTGACCCTGAAAATGATGTTATAAAAGCTGCGATTAAATTTTATCAAAAATTTGTTTTTATCCACCCATTTTATGATTTGAATGGCAGAATCGGACGGCTCATAACAAATCTTATTCTCAATTATCATCAATATCATGCACAATGGAAAACACTGGAAGAAAATCATGAAATTAAGATGCAATTTATAACTAAATTGAATAAGTGTCATAAACAAATGGATAAACCTAGTTATGAATATAAAATTGATAACTTATATAGGTTTTGGAAAAAATATGTTATATCCTTCGATGATTTAATAGAACAAAATAAGTAAATAATATGTGGGTAATTTGTTGAACTATACTTGTAATTTTGAAGTTTTTTATCTTTTAAATACTATTTGCTGCAAGAATGATTAATGCTAATTTTAATGTGGTTCTATTAGGGAAAAATTTATTGACTGTAAAATATCCATAAAAATTGCCATTATTATCCACTATTACTGGTGGATCAGATGCATACGGATTCCATGGACTGTATGTAGAATATTTTGAACCATATGTTCCATAAGGATTCCAAATTGAGTTATCACTATATTTACTTCCACAATTACCAAAATTTATTAAAATTTGAATCAGAATCGTATTCTGAGCAGTTTAGACAACCTAAATATGTGTTATGACTTTCTCCACCAAATAACATATACTTAATACTGAAATTGTAAATTGGATTTCTGGTAACTGGTTGTCTAAGGTTATTTCTAAAAGCTGTCCTACAGCCGGCGACAATAAGAAATATTAAAAATAACGAAAGTACTGGTTTTGGTTTTATTCTATTCATTAAAATTGTTAATTAATTTTATAACAGAATTTTTTATTCCATGTGTGAGAACCAATTCAATGTTACCATTAATATCCTCTATTGCTGTTGAAACAATTTTCCCTGTTTGGACATCTATTAGACGCAAATTAAGACTATACAGACTTCCCACTTTCGAAATACTGCCTGCAAGCATTTGTTTTACATTTAGCAATTTACCCATTTCAATAACACATTCATTACTTGTACACCCTGACAATTGAAAACCCTGTTCTTTAAGTATCTCCTGCATTTTCTGTCTTTCCAAGACAACAAAGTATCCCGTTTGGTATAGTTCAGAGCCTAATCGATTAGACAAAGCTAATGATATATTTGGGGCAACATTTATTGCATCTAAATCTGTTAGTCCAATAAATAATTGCTTTTGTATTTTTTTTATATCTTTTTTCTGCTCAGGGATTATAGAATGATTGGATTGTGCCAAATTTAATGATAATATGGAGTATGATTTTCCTGCACTTGTTTTAACAATTTCATATTTGTCCATCCGGGAGGCATCTCTTAAGGCACTCATTGCGCCTGGTGAAGGTTCACCAATTTCACCAAGTGCAATAGCTGAGGCATTTCTTACATATGGATTTCGATGTAGTAATAGATTTCTTGACAACAAGTTTATAGTTCGTTCATCATCATACTGAATTTCACCAATTGCTAAAGTTGCACGAATTTTAACTTCTTCACTTTCATCATTTTCTATCAATTTAGTAAGAACTGGTCCGGCTTCTTTTGCATTCGATCCAAATTTTCTTATCTCATGTATGGCTGATAACTTTACATTTTCACTTTTATCATTTAGAGCATCTACAAGTTTCGGTAATACTTTGATATTTGAGAGTTGTTCTTTATTTGAAATTTCATATTTGTCATGCCAATCTTCTTGTATCATTTTATTAATACAACTAAAAAGGGAAAAACTAAAAATGAATAATAAAAAATATTTTTCCAATCGCACACCTTGCAATTAAGATGGGTATAAATACTGTAAACGAAATTGATAAGTTAAGTTAATTTAATAAAAAATATAAATAAAAAAACCTTGAAAACCAAGGTTCTAATCTGTCTGGATCCCAATTTCGCTCACCATGTTCGCTCAAAGGGACAGGCTAGACTTTCCGGCAACGGCCGGGACAACTTCCTGCATTAATTGTTAATCAAAGTTTCTATATATTTTCTGCTCTTCATTTTTTTAAGTTCCCGTTCCCGTTTAAGAGCATCCGATTTAGAGGAAAAGTATTCTGTTTGCACAATTTTCCATGGGATACCCCGTTTAGTAAATCTTCCCCATCCCATATTATGCCGTTTCAGCCGCCAGTCAAGCCGGTCTGTAACCCCAGAATAATATCGATCAATTGATTCGGAATAAAGGATATAAACATACCACATAACAAAAAAGGGAACCATTTCTGATTCCCTTCAGGCGGTCCGGACGAGACTTCCGGCAGCCGCCGGACAACTTTCCCGACCTGTCGGGATGCTCTAACCAATTATAAATAAAAAAAACCTTTGATATAACTACCAGAGGCTTAATGCGGTCCGGACGAGACTCGAATTAGCCGGTAGGCTAATCCGCCCACTGGCGGACTCTCAACTT
>JAFGKZ010000012.1 GCA_016928315.1 Calditrichaceae bacterium | reverse complement strand
TTTTTTAATTGGTAATTACACCGTTGTTTATAATCGATTACGTATTACCCGGGGTATTGGCCAGCGTAGGAACTATTTTTTGCCTGTTAAAGATAATCAATCCTTAAACAATTTTTTTATTTTGTAGAATCTTAAAAAATAATTACCTATTTTATAACAAATTCAATTTTTTCTATAGGAAATATAGATCATAATAGTTATCTGTTTAAAATGAACAAGATCAACGAATCTCATAATTTCAAATCACGCATTACCGACTGGCCTATCGATGAACGTCCGCGTGAAAAATTGATACAACTGGGACCTCATGCTGTATCCAATGCCGAACTTATTGCCATTTTACTGGGACACGGTACAGCTAAACTAAATGCTCTGGAACTGGCAAAAAAGCTGCTGCGCGAATTCGTATCGCTGGAAGCGCTCAGCGGCGCTTCGCTTGAAGAAATGCAAAAAATTCCGGGTATCGGACCGGCTAAAGCGGTTACTCTGCTGGCGGCCTTTCAGTTATACCGGAATCTGCAGAAACAAAAAGCGGAAAATGAAATCGTTAGTTTTCGCAATCCGGATCAGGTGGCAAAAATTTACCAACCTGTTTTAGGCACAATGCAAAAGGAGAGCTTTTTTGTAATTTTATTAAATTCCGCTATGAAGCGTATACTGGATTTTGAAGTATCCAGGGGTACGCTGGATGCCAGCCTGGTACATCCGCGGGAAGTATTTAACCTGGCGGTGCGGAACTTGGCTAAGGGAATTATTGTTATGCATAATCATCCCTCGGGCGAATTGAAACCAAGCGAAGAAGATATTAAAACGACGGAACGGCTGGTTGAAAGCGGAAAAATTCTGGAAATTCCGGTTTACGATCATTTGATCATCTCTGAAAATGGTTATTATAGTTTCAGAGAAAATGGTTTGATAGAATAGTTGAAAAGTTAAAAGTGACTAAAGTGTTTAAAGTAAAAAAGCAGTCGGCAGTATCCAGTATCCAGTATCTAGTATCCAGTAACGAGTAACAAGTAACGAGTAACAAAGAAATCAATAATCACAAACCATGAAACCCCTTGTCATTGCACATAGAGGCGCATCTTACGAGGCTCCGGAGAATACGCTGGCAGCCGTTAATTTAGCCTGGCGAATGGATGCCGATGGCGTTGAAGTTGATGTGCATTTAACCCGAGATGGTCAGGTTGTGGTTTTTCATGATGAGCACACGCGGCGTTACGGCGGGAGCAGAAAACGAATAGCCCAATGTGATTATTCTGAGTTATTAAAACTTGATGTCGGGCGTTTTATGGGCGAACAATACAAAGGTGAGCGCATTCCATTACTGGCAGAAGTCATCAGCACCGTTCCTGAAAACAAACGATTGGTCATTGAAATTAAATCAGGTCCGGAAACTGTTTTGCCGATTCAATCCATCGTATATGAATCGAAAATAACTCCAAATAAAATTATATTTATTTCGTTCAGGCGTGATACAATCAAAGAAATAAAAAAAGCATTTCCGGAATGTATTGCCATGCGATTGTACGAATTATTTCAAATGCCATTTACAAAAATAATATATCCTTCATTAAAACGAATGATTGAGGAAGTGACCGAAGACCAACTGGATGGGCTGAATATCTCACTTGTAGCGGCAGTTAAGCAATCATTTATTAAACAGATTAAGAATGATGGATTACAAATATATTTCTGGACGATTAATAATTTGAAACAAGCCAGATTTCTTATACAGGCAGGTGTGGACGGTATAGCGACCGACCGGCCGGACTGGCTAAGAGAACAATATAAATTAATGTAATATGGTTTTATTAAGGTGATAATAAAATTTTTGGAAACGCCGCATGTCAAAAATAATTATTGGAATTCATGGACTGGGCAATAAACCGCCAAAAGAAATTCTGGAAAGCTGGTGGAAACAATCGATTCGCGAAGGCTTCAGAAAAATTGGGCAACCGCGGGTATTGTTTAATTTTGAACTGGTTTACTGGGCTGATATTTTATATGCTGAACCGTTAAACTTGGAAATCTCTGATCCTGAAGATCCTTTATACGTGCATGAACCTTATCTGCCCGGCCGGTATTCCCCGTCGGTGAAAGAGGTACCTTTAAAATCCAAACTGATAAAATATCTTGAAAAACAGATGGATAAATTATTTTTAAATGCCGATATGACTTTGAATTTTGAATCCATTACAGATAAGATATTACATCGTTATTTTAAAGACCTGGAGACCTATTACTCTGCAGAGCCTATTATGGATGGCGAGGGCCAGGCTTTAATTCGTGATCAGATAAGAGGACGCCTGGCAAATGTTTTAGTGAAACATCGCAATAAAGATATCCTTTTGCTGAGTCATTCAATGGGGTCAATTATCGCTTATGATGTTCTGGCGCATACCGTGCCTCATATAGAAATTGATACGTTTGTTACGGCCGGCTCGCCTCTTGGCTTACCAATTATCATTGGCCGTATCTTTGCCGAACAAAAGAAAAGACTTCTGGATGAGACCAAAGTGCTTACACCGGAAAATGTTAAACATGCCTGGTATAATTTCACTGACCCGGAAGATCATATTGCCATCGATGCAACGTTGAACGATGACTACACAGAAAATTCGCGCGGGATACGGGCGATTGATATGGTGGTTCATACAGACTATGCCGTTAAAGAAGAACGCAATGCTCATAAGTCTTACGGCTATTTGAGAGCACCCGAAATGATTGAGATTTTAGATGAATTTCTGAATCGGGGCAAATTAAATTTGTTAATAACATATCAGAAAAAATTAAATTATTATTTTTCGCGGTTTATTGAAAAATATTTGTAATCCATTTTCGACCAGAGGTGAAGATGAAACGTGAGGAAATGCTGGATAAAATACTTGATGTAAATTATACGTTTGATATTGTAGTAATCGGCGGCGGGGCTACAGGGGTGGGAACCGCACTCGAGGCAGCCTCGCGGGGGTATCAGACTTTATTAGTTGAGCAGAGTGATTTTGCCAAAGGAACTTCCAGCCGCAGTACCAAACTGGTACACGGCGGTGTGCGCTATTTGCAGCAGGGCAATATTTCACTGGTACTGGAAGCCTTAAAGGAAAGGGGTATCCTGTTAAAAAATGCCCCGCATCTTGTGCACAACCTGTCGTTTGTCGTTCCCAACTACGATTGGTGGGAAGGCCCGTTTTACGGCGTTGGGATGAAGCTTTATGATTTACTGGCTGGTAAAGCAGGATTTGGTTCATCCAAAATATTATCAAAAGAAAAAACCATTGAGCGCTTGCCAACCATCGAAACCGATGGGTTGAACGGCGGAGTGATCTATTATGACGGCCAGTTTGATG
Organism: Calditrichaceae bacterium; assembly: GCA_016928315.1. Taxonomy (GTDB): domain Bacteria; phylum Calditrichota; class Calditrichia; order Calditrichales; family Calditrichaceae; genus JAFGKZ01. The sequence goes on along the minus strand of JAFGKZ010000012.1, from coordinate 11,672 downwards.
ACTCCCGTCTGGTAATCAATATTGCCCAGACTGCCGCAGAGCGGGGAGCGGTAATGGTCAATTACATGCAGGCGGCAAAACTGATTCATAAAAATGATATGGTTGCCGGTTTACTAACCATTGATCAGGAATCAGGTAAAGAGTATGAGATAAATGCAAAGGTGGTTATCAATGCGACGGGTGTTTTTGCTGATCAGATTCGCATGTTGGATGATGATACTATTTCTCCAATGATCAGTCCAAGTCAGGGTGTGCATATTGTTTTGGATAAATCGTTTTTGCCTGGTGATTCCGCCATTATGGTGCCGCATACGGATGACGGGCGGGTACTCTTTGCTATTCCCTGGCATGACCGTATTATTGTCGGTACAACTGATACGCCGGTCAATTCCCTTCCAATCGAACCGAGGCCGTTACCTGAGGAACTGGATTTTCTGCTTACGCATACGGCCCGATATTTAACCAAAGATCCGGCCACATCGGATGTTCTTAGTGTATTTGCCGGATTGCGGCCTTTAGTGAGTTCGGGCGAAGCCGAAAACACAGCGGCTATTTCACGGGATCATACGGTATGTATCAGCCGCAGTGGACTGGTAACCATTACCGGCGGTAAATGGACCACTTACCGTAAAATGGCGGAAGACGTGGTGGATCAGGCTGCGGTGATCGGCCAACTGGAATCCAGACCCTCAGTGACTGAACATCTGAATATTCATGCTTCACATCATCATCCGGATATTTTTGGCGAGCTAAAAGATTATGGTTCGGATGCGGCTGCCATAAAAGAATTGCTGGATGATAAAGCAGAGTATGCAGAATATCTTCATGATAAATTGCCGATACGAAAAGGCGAAGTGATCTGGGCGGTTCAAAATGAAATGGCCCGCACTGTTGAAGATTTTCTGTCGCGCCGCCGCCGTGCATTGCTGCTGGATGCCCGGGCAAGCATTGAAATGGCGGAAGACGTTGCCGCAATCATGGCTAAAGAACTGAACAAAAATAAAATGTGGAAAAAAGATCAAGTTAAGGCCTATCAAAACTTAGCGGAAGGATATATAATTAAATGAAGGCTATAAATCCTGCAAACGGGGAGCTAATCAAAGAATACCGCCGGCACACGCCTGATGATGTATTTTCGATTATAAAAAAAGTTGATCATGCATTTTTACAATGGCGAAAGACTTCATTTAATGATCGCGCCCGATTAATGACAAAGGCAGCTGAAGTTTTGCGTAAAAATAGCAATGAATACGCACGATTAATGTCCCTTGAGATGGGAAAGACTATCAAAGAATCCAGAGCAGAAATTGATAAATGTGCCTGGGTTTGTGATTATTATGCGGAAAACGCCGAGCGGTTTTTAGCGGATAAAATTGTCGAAACGGATGCAAGTAAAAGCTTTATTTGTTTTGAACCGCTCGGGGTGGCGCTGGCAGTGATGCCGTGGAATTTTCCATTCTGGCAGGTTTTTCGATTTGCCGCTCCGGGATTAATGGCTGGTAATGTTGGACTTTTGAAACATGCATCAAATGTTCCGGGCTGCGCGCTGGCGATTGAGGAAATATTTAAGGAAGCCGAATTTCCCGAAGATGTATTCAGATCATTGCTGATCTTATCATCAGAAGTCGAAACGGTTATTCGTAATCCTTTGGTGAAAGCGGTTACCTTAACAGGCAGCGAGCCGGCTGGCAGATCAGTAGCATCCATTGCCGGAGATGAAATAAAAAAGACCGTTCTTGAGTTAGGCGGATCTGATCCATTTATCGTGCTGGATGATGCTGATTTGGATTTTTGCGCCGATACGGCGGTTCAGGCTCGCATGATTAATACCGGTCAAAGCTGTATTGCCGCTAAACGTTTTATTGTCGTTGAATCCCGTTTGCAGGAATTTGAACAACGGGTGACGCAGCGGATGCAATCCTTAAAAATTGGCGATCCATTGGATGAAAAAACACAGGTGGGACCATTAGCTCGTAACGACTTAGTTGATGATCTGGATGAACAGATTAAAAAATCGGTGCAAATGGGTGCAAAGCTGCTAATTGGCGGAAAACGCGTCCAGGGTCCCGGCGCTTATTTTGAACCGACTGTATTATCGAATGTGAAAAAAGGAATACCGGTTTATCAGGAAGAAACGTTTGGCCCGGTGTTAGCCATAATCCCTGTTAAAGATGAACAGGAAGCTGTTGATACAGCTAATGATTCAGAATTCGGTTTGGGCGGCAGTCTCTGGTCACAGGATGTTCTCAAAGCTGAAAAACTGGCCAGAAAAATTGAGACAGGCGCCGTGTTCATTAACGGCATGGTTAAATCTGATCCGCGACTGCCGTTTGGCGGAATTAAAAAATCCGGTTACGGAAGGGAACTATCGGATTACGGGATCAGGGAATTTGTTAATATTAAATCTGTATGGATTGCCTGAATTGATTCCAATAAAATACAATTTAACAAACTTATCCGCCTTTTCCTCTTTGATATCAGGGATGGGATGGTTATTTAAATTGCAGCCAGGAATTAAGGCTTATTCAGGGAAAAGTAAATAACTAACATTTCTCACTTCAGATTTGTGCAGACAAATATTATCAAACAAAAGGATTATGTTTGTTTTTAAATTATAGCCGCGACCTTTAGGTCGTGGCAATGAAAAGTTAAACAAGACTGTTTCCACCTCAAATTATTTGTCCAAAATGAAGTGAGAAATGTTGGTAAATAAGTAATAAACCCATAAATCTCAGTTAAGTAAAAAATGGAACAGTGAGTAAGTGAATGATTAATTATTTAAATGATTTCAACAGAGGTATGACTATAAACGATTACAAAGAATTACTGGAAGATCAGTTATCCGTTTATGAACTTCATTTTAAAAAGGCTGTGGTTGCTGATACATTGAATTTACCGGATGATTTGAAGATTCTGATTATTACCGAGCCGTGGTGTGGCGATTCCACGGCAATTCTGCCGGTGTTGCAAAAACTTTTTATGAAGAGTAACATAGAAATTCGTATATTACGCCGCGATGAAAATCCTGACTTAATTGATAGCTTTTTAACGAATGGCGGCCGGGCTATTCCAATAGTTGTAGTTTTAGATAAAAAGGGAAATTATTTAGGTCATTGCGGACCCCGTCCTTCGGAAGCCCGGGCAATATTTGATATGCATAGAACAGCTATAAAAAATGGAGATATTGAAAAATCTGATGTCATAAGAAAGATACGAACTTTTTATGCTAAAGATAAAGGCAGCGCGATTCTGAATTCTTTCTTAAGAACTTTAAATAATGCTTTATCAGATGAATAACTAACTATGGCTTCACAACAAATTAAATTCCAGTTGCCAACCAATAAAATCATGAATATCGCCCTCGGGCTGATTTTAGTATTCATGGTTGTCTGGGTTCTTATCATCGGAGAAACGATCATCTTACCGTTTATGATTGCCCTATTCTTTTCTTTTCTTCTTGATCCAATTGTCGAACTGCTGGTAAAATGGAAGATACCGATTGGGATTTCTGTCACCCTGACCCTGTTGCTGGCTTTTGTTTTCTTATATTTAATAGGATTACTCGTTTACGCCAGCGTGCAGTCATTTGTCGGCCAGTTTCCTTTGTATCAGGTTCGCCTGCTGAATTGGATTTCCCAGACGACTAAATTTATTGAGGAATTTTTTGGCGAACCGCTTCAGCTTAAGGATTACAAAACTCTTGATTGGTTCGGCTGGTTGAAAAATTTTTCAATAGCCAAAGGAGTCTTGAGCAGTGTCGGCACCTTCCTGACGTTTTTATTACGTATTTTAATCGTGATTATTTTTATAGCTTATCTGCTAACCGGTAAGCGTAATCTTAATCATAAAATCAAAGAAGCTTTTCCCAAAGAACAGGCTGAAAGACTCATCGGTATTTTTGAAACGATTACCAATCAGGTACAAATGTATCTGGGTGTAAAAACTTTGGTCAGTTTTATTACCGGTATTATCAGTATTATCTTATTTTACATTTTTGGATTGGATTTTGCTATTTTCTGGGGATTTTTAATTTTTCTGTTCAATTTTATCCCGAATATTGGCGCTGTGATTGCGTCAATATTGCCGGCGTTATTCAGTCTGCTTCAGTTTGGCAGACCATCGGTGGCATTCTGGTTGATTGTAAGCTTAACAATTTTGCAGGTCAGCATGGGCAATTTTGTTGAGCCGAGAATGATGGGACGTTCGCTCAATTTAAGTCCATTGTTTGTAATTCTATCCTTAATTTTTTGGGGATATATTTGGGGAATTACCGGATTAATTTTAGCCGTACCGATATTGGGGATTTTGACAATTATACTGGAAAACGTAGATTCGCTTAAATTTTTAAGCGTATTCTTGCGCGGCAGGCCTAAAGTTGTAAAGAGTGAAGGTAACTGAATTATATCTTTTTATTTTGTTTCAGATAATTATAAACCCGCATTAATCCAATCACCGCTAAAGAATCTTTAATCTCAGCATTTAATACCATTTCCCAGGCTTCCATAAAAGGTAATTTTCTGACCTGCAGGTCTTCGGTGTGATCCGGTTGTGCCTCACCCTGACTCAATTCTTCGGCCAGGTAAAGATAACCGATCTCATTGGTGATGCTGTTACTGGTGTACATAATGCCCAGGTCAGTCCACTTTTTTGCAGTCAGGCCGGTTTCTTCAAGCAGCTCGCGTTGAGCGCCCGCTAAAATATCTTCGCCGTCCAGACCGCCGCCCTCAGGAATTTCCCATGAATATACATCAAGCGTGTAACGATACTGCCCGACCAGATAGGTTTGCAGATCATCGGTCAATGGAACGATTCCAATGGCCGGTTTGGTCTCAACCACTCCGTAAATACCCTCGGTACCGGTTGGTGTGATAACCTTATCTTCCCGAAGCCGGATCCATTCGTTTTTATATATCGTCTGAGATGATAGTTTTTTCCAGGGATTTTGCATTCTAAACTCCTTAGCGTATAGTCAAAGATATTTAATTTAATGAAATGTTACAAAATTATTAACCTCGAATTTTACATCACTTGATTACTCTTCCGAAGCTGGAATTTATCTCTGACTTTTTTCCGCTTGCCTATTCGGGCGGCGATACATCCGTTCCAGTCTGAGGCTATTTTCAGCAATGATTGTTGAATGAAAATCAAATCTCTCCCCAAAAAACGGAATGGAATATTGCTTGCCTTTAATTCAAATTTTGGCGGATAGAAAAATAATCGTTTTATGAATTCAGACTGTATCATGCAATTTGGATTTCCATGTTTTATTTTGCTTAAAATTTTACAGATAATTGATAGTATCAAAATAAAAACTTACTTCGATATAAAGCCGCCGTTGGTAAATATCCCAATTTGTCCGGACCCGGACTCACCACTGTTCCGTGCCCGTCAGTAGCCGGACAGTTTATAACCGCCGGCCGTAAATAGCATTTCCTTGTTATTCAATAAAAAAATAGCAGGATATTATTTGCATTTATCTTTATATAGTTTAATTTTATTGATTATTAATCTGAGGAATTAATGCGAACACAATCAATAGATACAAATCAAAAGACAGAAGATGTTTTAATATCCCTGATTCGTAAAGCGAAACCATCAAAGAAATTTGACCAAGTAAGATCTCTATCTCAAACTGCCTTGAATTTATCCCGTAGGGCAATAAATAGAAAAAATTCAGCATTAGATGACGTGCAACAGGATATTTTATTCGTTAATTATTATTATGGACCCGAGTTGTCTGCAAAGTTTTGTAATTATATTCAAAAAAAAATAAATGAAAAATCCTGACATTCTGCTCGCGATTAAACCAGTTATTAAAGCCTTCGAAAAATTAGATATCCCTTACTATATTGGCGGATCAATAGCAAGCTCACTTCATGGGATTGCGCGGGCAACAATAGCTGTTGACGTCATTGCAGATATTTCACAAACTCATGTAATAGATTTAATCAATTTCCTTTCGGATACCTATTATATAGAAGAAGAACCAATCCGCGAGGCGATTAATCGAAAATCTTCATTCAATCTGATCCATTTAGATACGATGATTAAAATTGATGTTTTTATTCATAAAAAAGACCCTTTTAATAAATCTGCAATCACTAGAAAACATAAGGATTTATTAGTGGAGGGTGACGATGAAACTGACTATTATTTTGCTTCACCAGAAGACGTCATACTGAATAAATTGAGATGGTATGAAATGACTAACAGGGTTCCAGAAAGGCAATGGCTTGATATAACTGGAGTTATCAAAGTTCAGGGCGATTCTTTGGATAAAGAATATCTTCTAAAATGGTCTGAATATTTAAAAGTATCCAGACTTTTAAAAGATGCTTTTTCAGAAGCAGATCAAATAATTTGAAAGTGTGTATGGAAAATGTGCCCCTAACGAATATGGTTACATTGGGTGAGGAACGAACGACAATCTAAATCCGTTGGTATTGTCCGTCTTTAGCGGAGGCGGGGACAAGTCCGCCGGCATCCGGATTTTCCACAAAGTGGAGTTGCGGCTAGTCCGGCATTTTTTAACGGCCGTTGCCTTCCAGACGGGGACGAAGTCCCTCTGGATAATTTATTAATTTAGATGATTAGCAGAAACAGTATGAGGTTTATATGAATCAAGCTCTTATCGAATGTGTGCCGAATTTTTCGGAAGGGAAAAATCCGGAAATTATTAAACAGATTACGGATACCATAGAATCGGTTGATGGTGTGAAATTACTGGATGTGGATCCCGGTTTTGAAATGAATCGCACGGTGGTGACCTTTATCGGCAATCCTGAGGCTGTTAAAGAAGCTGCGTTCCTGGCCATAAAAAAGGCCGCTGAATTGATTGACATGTCCAAACACAAAGGATCCCACCCGCGAATGGGCGCCACGGATGTGTGTCCATTTGTACCAGTCAGCGGGATATCGACAGAGGAATGTATTCAATTATCAATAGAAGTTGCCAAGAGGGTAGGCGATGAATTAAATATTCCAATATATCTTTACGAAAAATCAGCCCAAAAGCCGGATAGACAAAATTTAGCCATTATCCGGCAGGGAGAATACGAGGGGCTTGCGGATAAATTAAAAAATTCTGAATGGCAGCCCGATTTTGGTCCGGCTAAATTTAATGCAAAAGCCGGAGCAACCGTCATCGGTGTAAGAGAATTTTTAATCGCCTATAATATTAATCTGAACAGCCGTGAATCCAAACATGCTACCGATATTGCCTTTGAACTCCGCGAAAAAGGACGTTCGGCGCGCAGAGGTAATATCAAACCATATTATTACAAGGGTCAGGAAATTTTAAAATATGGCGAGGGAAGATATCCCTGCGGCACCTGTGATTTTGATGGTAAAACAATAGCCGAAACGATTAAACATTGTGAAGATGCGCATAATTACAATCTCGAAGATCTTCTGCGCCTTAATGGCATCGATCCTAAAAATCCTGAAGGCCAATCGGTAAAAAAACCGGGATTATTCGATCATTGCAAGGCGATCGGCTGGCTGGTGCCGGAATATAACCGGGCACAGATTTCCATTAATCTGACTAATTATAAAAACACATCCATGCATCATGTACTGGAAACCACGCGAACCTTAGCGGCAGAACGGGGCATTGTTGTGACCGGCAGTGAAATTGTAGGCATGGTGCCCTATCCGGCTTTATTAGAGACTGGTAAATTTTACCTTAAAAAACAAAGTCGATCCCCCGGTGTTCCGGTCAAGGATATTCTGGAAACCGCCGTGCAGTCACTTGGTCTGAATGACGTATCTGTATTTAATATCGAAGAACGCGTATTAGGATTACCACTGAATTTAAACGGACTGTTGGCGCAGATGAAAGTAAACGATTTTATTGATGAGGTTTCGCGGGAATCTCCGGCGCCCGGTGGCGGTTCCATTGCTGCACTGGCCGGCGCTTTAGGCGCGGCATTAGCTTCTATGGTTAGCAATTTAACTGCCAACAACCGTGGCAGCGAGACGGTTGACAACATATTGAATGAATGCGCTGAACAGGCGCAGGATCTAAAAAATGCCTTGATTGATGCCATCGATGCGGATACAAATGCTTTTAATGCCTATATGGAAGCGAGACGATTACCGTCAAAAACTCAGAAGGAGAAACTTATTAAACATGAAGCTGAACAAAATGGTTTGAAGGAAGCGATACATATTCCGTTAAAAACAGCACAGCTCAGCCTGGAAGCAATAAAAATTGCTGAAACCGTTATTGAACATGGTAATCCAAATTCCATCACGGATGTTGGTGTAGGAGCACAGGCGGCTTTTGCAGGTGTAAAGGGTGGAATATATAATGTGTTAATCAACTTAAAAGACATTGATGATACTGATTTTGTTAAGGAAATGAAGGCAACGTGTATTAATTTAAACGAAGAAGCAAAAAAGAGATTGGCAAAGATCAATCAAAAAATCGAAGAAAAAATAAGTTAAGCGTACGAATATGATAGATTTTGAAAAACTATTAGAAGAAACAATAAAACAACTCAATGAAAAGAACTATATAGAATTTTCTGCGGATCAGTTATCCAAACTGCGCCTGGATCAGGCACAAGCTATCGTGGATGAATTCCATGGGTATGCCTTATTGAAAATGCCAAAGTCTGAGATAGATTTTTTCAACTGGCTTAAAGTTAATGATCGGGATATATGGAACGATATCTGGCAGGATGAAGATGATATTTATCTGGTGAGCATAGATTTTTTATTACACTTTATGGAAGGCGGGCTGGGATTTCCAATTTGCGATCTGGTGGATCAGCCTAACTACTGGTTTAATGCACGCTTGATAAAGCCAAAGGGCATGGAAGAGCTGGAAAGTATTATTGAAAAACTGGAAAAAGGAAATAAAATTTCCGTTAGCGAGGCTCTTTTACTGGAAATAAGTACTCGCCCGACAGATATCTGGCATTTCTGCTATCATCATAATTTACAGGTAGAAAGACTAAAGGAAGTTGTCGATGACTTAGTGTATAAAGGATTTCTGGTGCATCTCACCGATCGCGAAGATTTGTTAAAGTATATTGATATATAAAAAAACCGCTTAGCGCGGTTTTTTTATTATAATATGGTATTTACTTTTTTCGTTCCGGATTTGGATGGGCAATTTTTTTAACCTGCTCTGCATAATTGAATTCTTTATGGAAAGGATTCTTCTCATTATGGCAGGTAAGGCAAACTTTTTCAGTCGGTTCAATCAATCCGGCATCTAAGGCAGCTTTGTGGGCGGCTGCGTAGTCTTCATCGTATGCTTTTTTCTTCATAATCTTCGGACTCTTGTATTCGCTGCCCGGGCCATGACAAGATTCACAGGATACGCCTTCTTCGAGGGTCATTTTATGTTTATCATCTAATAATTTTGCATCGATTGTTTTAATAGTGGCATGGCAGTTCAAACATTTGTCATCTTTTGCCGGATCAGCAATGCCGTTTTCTTTCGCAAATTTAAGGGCGGCTTCGCTGGAAAGTGATTTAAGAGCATTGGCATGGGGTCCTTTTTGCCAAATGCCATATTGGTCACCGGTTTTTTTGCCATGACAGGTTTTACATTTTGCAACGCCAACGTACTTGGCGTCCTGTGCCACAACATTCATGGTGAACGCAAGAACCAGGATGAGTATGGCTGCTATAAAAACTTTATTCATTAAATTCTCCTTTGTTAGTGTTAGACTCTTGATAAAATATAAAAATTCATTTACCTACAAGCAAGCAATATCCATGTTTTATTTTATTTGCAATGTGTTTATACAAATAACGCTGATATTTGATCCCCTGATTTATAGTATAGGTACTAATTCTAATAGTCATATATTATTTTTTTAGGCTGTATCAACCGCTAAATATTTTTTTAGTAAGAATTAGTGAAATTATTAAATAAGAGGTTTTGTTGGTTATAATTTTTATGTAAATTGCAGTTTTGCCGAACTGGTTGAATTATTGATAATATTTGAATATTTATGTGTAAAAACCATTTAATATTCATGTTGCATAAATGCTGGAAGAATAATAATTTATCGTTGACTTATTTCAAGTGAAAAATAGACTTTGAGCCTAATTTAATGATGGTCAATGAAGGTAAAATTTTTAATTTGAGAATGTTTAAAAGCCTTAAATTTCAGTTTGTTTTTTATTTTCTGATTTTTTCTTTTATCCCATTGGTCATATTTAGTATTCTGGGCTTTTTTCTGAACCGAACGATCATAGAAAACATGCACCGGGCGCATCTTCTGGATACGGGTACGCATATTTCATCGCAGATAAAAAATTTCTTCAAACTGAAAGATCAATTAGCAAATAGTCTGTATGCAAATCATGAATATCGTTTAAAACTGGCTGATGAGGAATTGTTGTTCGAAAAGGCGGATATTTCATCTATCTATAATCTGCCTGATGTAGTGATCTATAAAGATCAAACCATTATTTCGCATAAAAATAAGCCTGAAGATACAGAAGACCATTTACAAGCAGCCCTGAATAATAAAGATTATAATCTGGTTATTTTACCGGGAAAGAAATTGTATTATAAAACAGAAATCAACGATCAAATCCGCTTGTTTCAATCAATTGATCTGAATGAACTGTCTGATTTATTGGAGTATCCTGAATCAACTTTGATTATTAAACTAATATCCAAATCGGGCAATTTTTTAATTACGCAAGATGCCATCAATTTTACAACGAAGTATCAGGCTGATTCGGGACAAGATGCAAATCTGATAAAATTAGAACCTTTACATATAAATGATGATTTAATCCTGCTTTGTTTCAAATCGAGGGCAGGGATGGACGCAGAACTGATATCATTTTTAACGGAAATATTGATTATCAATGTTATAATCGGTTTACTGATGCTTTTTAGCGCCATATTTTTTTCCAGGCGGATAATTAATCCAATCGATAGTTTAGTGCGCGCGATTAACAAAATAAGCAAAGGCGATTTGAACGAACCGATCAATGTGAAAAGCCAGGATGAGATAAGGGCATTAGCGGATGAATTTGAAAAAATGCGTATGAAATTACGCGAGTCCTATGTTGATCTGGAAAATAAAATTGAAGAACGTACTCAAGCCCTGCGTGACGCCCAGTTCCAAATATCCCATCAGGAAAAAATGGCCAGTCTGGGATTATTGGCAGCCGGGGTGGCTCATGAAATCGGGAATCCCCTGACCAGTATTTCATCCATGGCACAAATAATCAAGCGTAAAGTAAAAGACCAGAATTTTATAGAATATCTGAATACCATTTTGAAAAATATAGACCGCATTCGGAAAATAGTGCGGGAGTTGGTTGATTTTGCCCGGCCTTCCAGTTATGAAGCCGCGGATACGAATATTAACGAAATAATCCGAAATGCTGTGGGGATTGTAAAATACGATCGGCGCGCTAAAAGTATCAATATTGAACTGGAACTGGATAATAATCTTCCGGCTATATTTCTTGTGGCCGACCAGTTACTGCAGGTATTTTTAAATATTCTGATCAATGCTGTAGATGCGCTTAAGGATGATCAAAACCGAATCGTCATCCGCAGTTCTAAACAGGCTGGCAATATCATCATACAATTTGAAGATGAAGGAGTTGGTATCGAACCGGAAAATATCAGTAAAATATTTGAACCTTTTTATACCACAAAAAAAGTTGGAAAAGGCACCGGTCTT
>JAFGKZ010000137.1 GCA_016928315.1 Calditrichaceae bacterium | reverse complement strand
TGGTAATGGCTTTTCTGATTTCCAACGGCAGCAGGGCTATCTTTTTTGCCAGCGTGTATTCCGCATCATAGCTAACCGTATCTTCTGCTACTTCGCTTTTAGATGCCTGATACCAGTAGGATTTCTGGCCGGTTAAAATCCATTCAATAGTGGTATTGCCGATTTTTGCCAGGCGCAATAACGTTTCGGCCGGCGGGATACGTTCCTTTAGATATTTACTAACCGCTGGCTGGCTTAATTGCAGCGCTTCCGCCAGCCGGCCCTGAGTCCAATTGTTCTGCCTGCGGATCAGATCGATGCGCTGACTCACTTCTGAAATATTAATCATAACTATTGTTATTTTTAATTACAATGGTTATATTCCAAATGGAATATTAATTAATAATTGGAATATAAACCGGTTGTAAATAAATTGCAAGAAGAAGATTTATATCGCTGGTGGCAGTATTATGCCCGCAGCGGAAAAACCATTTACAGTCAGGGGCGGCGATTGCGTGTGTTCAACAGCGGCGTCCTTAATACCTGCCGAGGTCCGGATTTTACCTCGGCCCGTTTTGAACTTGACGGCATTGTTTATCAAGGGGATGTGGAATGTCATCGTAAAACCTCGGATTGGTACGCCCATCACCATCATCTGGATAAACTGTACCGGCAGGTAGTTTTGCATCTGGTCGGCCGGCCGGATGATTCGGCTGCGGTTACTTCTCAATGGTGCCAACAGCCGATCTGCACTGTGCCTTTGCCCGAACCGCTTGCCCCAGCTGATGCGCCGGAAAGGTATTGTCAACCCACGGAAGCATTTCACCGCGAATTAAAATCAAATTTAATCAAACTGGCGCTGGCACGTTTTGACCATAAAATTAATTTTTTTATCAAAGCCTTGAACACAAAAAATGATGAGGCCCTGTTTTATATTTTTTTTTTCAGAGGACTGGGGTATCCGGCCAATGCCAATACCTTCCAGTTATTAGCTGAACAGTTGGACTGGACCTGGCTGATGCAGTATCAGACCGTGTTCGTTCCTGATTACCGAGTACTGTTTGCTGTCTGTGCCGGACTGTCCGGTTTTATTGAACCAGAATGCCAAGATAGTTACACACGACATATCAAAGACCTATATCAAACATATAAATATATACTACCAGGGCATACCATAGAGTCGCCTGCATGGCAATATGCCGGTGTCCGGTTTCATAATCATCCGCATTTTCGGCTGGCTGCAGGCCTGCAAATCTTGCATTATTATCATTATAATATGTTTGATACATTAACCGGAATTTTACAGGAACGCAAAGAATATTTCTCCGCATTGAAAGATATGTTCGCCTTATTCCAATTACAACCGGAACTATACTGGCAAACACACTATGCCTTGGGCAAAGAACGAAAAAAAACAATTGTAAGTACAAGCATGGGTAAGGCCCGCATTATTGAGCTGCTGATCAATGTTGTTTTACCTCTGGCGGCTGCAAAAGCCAGTTTATCCGGCAGCGAGGGATTTTTAGCCTATTTGCAATCATTGTATTTATCTTTACCGCTTGTATCAACCTATGGGAGTTTCCAAAAAAATTCCGGCTGGTTCGATACCGGTTATAAAATCTGGCCGGCGCAGGCGGTCAATCAGTCGCTGATATTACTACAAGCTGATTATTGTCGTCTATCGTTATGTAGACAGTGCCCGGTTAAACGACGCCCAAGCGGGAACAATGGGAAAATCATTGACAATAAAATTAAAAATATTTAAACTCGTTAAAGTTAAATAGTTAATTTATAAATCGTTTTGCAGCATTACTCTATACTGCGAATGTGGGTTTTATAGTCGCAGCCGCGGAAAAATGATAAGGATGGTATTGGTGATCGTTAATCCCGAATGGATCGAAAACCTTCAGTTTATCGTGCGTCTATTACTCACTTTGTTATGTGCCATAATGATCGGTATGGCCATGCCAAAAGACTCAATAAAGAACTCCGGTTATTTCATTATATTGGTTGCGCTGGGAAGTGCGTTGTTAAAAATGGTTTCGAGCCGTATATTTGGTTCTGAGTTTCTATTTGCCGAGCTGGCCTTGTTTATGGCATTGATACTGGCTGTTAGTATTTTGGCGGCCGCCTTTATTTTGGCTAAACCCGGACAGGTAAATGGTCTCAAAGCAGCCGGTGGAATATGGATCGGCGGAGCCGTTGGATTAGCTATAGGATCGGGCTATTATCTTGCTGGAATTTTTACGGCTGTTCTTAGCCATTTTATTATAGTCCGTATGAAAACAATCGATAATTCAATAATAAATCAAAATCATTAAAGGAATTCTTATGGAATTTGAATGGTTTGATCCCATTATGATACGCAATTTTATTTATGCCATTTTCGGCGTTATTGTAGGCATGTTATCTTCCATCGGAACATATAAACTGGTTAACAAGACTACCCGCTTTGATATTCCTGTAGAGCTGGAAAAAGGGAATTTGGCAGTTGGCGTTGTCGTTGCAGGCATTTTTATCATGATCGGTTTGATAGTAGGTTTGATTATAGGGATGAGTTTAAATTAATATGTATCAATGGTTGTACATAGGCTGGATCGCCTTATTTCTGTTAGCCTGCCAGTCTTCGAACGGAGGGGCAGTAAAAGGTACCGATCCGTCAGAATTACGTGAGACGATTAAGGATCAGATTGCCGAGAAGAAACAACTTGAACTGATCAAAGCGCAACTATCCCGCCGGCATCTGAGCGAATCCATTGAAAAATATAAGCCGATCATTAAAAAGTATTCCAAGCGATACGGCTTTGACTGGCGATTGATTGCGGCCCAAATCGTGCAGGAATCGGGGTTTAAAACCAAAGCCCAAAGCCGGGTTGGCGCGCATGGTTTGATGCAAATTATGCCCGGAACCGCGCAAGAAATAAGCCGGGAGCTGGATATTGAATATATCATGAAAAATCCGCGGGAAAATATCACCGCAGGTATCTATCATTTAAAAAAACAATTGCGCTATTTTCCTGAAGCTGATGCAAACGAACGTACCAAACTGGCCTTAGCCAGTTATAACTGTGGTGTTGGCCGTGTTTTTGACGCCCAGGATATTGCGCGTTATTATCGGAAATCACCGCATCAATGGCGTATTGTATCACCTTATCTCAGAACATTAAAGCAATCGGACTGGGAATTGCATTTGCAGGTTTGGCCTCAGGGAAAGCCTACGCATGGCTACTTTTATGGTTCAGATGAGACCATTTCTTATGTAAATAATATCTGGGTGTTATATAAAGCGTATCAAAAAATACTGTAATATTTATCAAAATTTTCAACCGTATCAGGCGGGATTTATAGTACAAGCACAAGCGTTTCCGGCGTTCCCAATTAATTCTGACTTGTAATGATGATTCGGTATTTACCGTTTAAATCCTGATAATTTTAACATGGCAAAAAAAATGATTCGAGTCAAACAGGCGATAGGCCCCTGTTCTATTCTCTATAGCTGAAAATCAATATTTTATTAATTATTGATTATATTTTTTCTTTGCATTATCCAAAAAAATTAAAAATATCGCTAAAATAAAATATCTTCCGGTCCAGGCAGAAATTATATCAACTATTAGTTTTTTTTACTTGATGCTTTAAAAATGAAATTTATTGCTTAAATTACCTGCCTGTATTTTGAATAAGTATATTTTCAAAAACAGAAATTATGATCTGTTTATA
>JAFGKZ010000136.1 GCA_016928315.1 Calditrichaceae bacterium | reverse complement strand
GTCAAAAAGTAAAACATAAATATAAGTTCGTTTTGGAGTCCAATATGTTACGTGTATTAATATTGTATATTTCTATTTCTAGTTTATTTGCTCAAAACCTTATTACAGACTATGAAAAATCCGGTTATAAAAAAACGCCCCGCTATGCTGAAACTATCGAATATTGTAAAAAGCTGGCAAATGCATCCCCATTTATCCGCTATACAACCTTTGGTATAAGTCCACAGGGACGCGATCTGCCTCTACTGATTGTCGATAAGAATGCCCGCTACACGCCAACTGAAGTTCGGAAAACGGATAACGTGGTTTTTATGATTCAGGCCGGTATTCATTCCGGAGAGATTGACGGCAAAGACGCGGGTTTTATACTATTACGCGACATCATCCGGAATAAAAATTTTTTAAAACTGATTGATCACGTAACTATTCTGTTTATTCCCATTTTTAATGTGGACGGTCATGAACGATTCTCTGCCTATAGCCGCGCCAATCAAAACGGGCCGGAAGAAATGGGCTGGCGGGTAACGGCGCAAAATTATAATCTAAATCGCGATTACCTCAAAGCGGACGCGTCTGAAATGCAGGCCTGGTTAAAACTATATAATGATTGGCTGCCGGAGTTCTTTGCTGATTGCCACGTGACCGATGGCGCCGATTATCAATATACTATCACGTATAAAATTGATCAGCATGGTTTGTTGGATCCGGAACTGATTCAATGGGTAAACGATGCCTATCTGCCGCCGTTAAAAAAATCTATGGCTGAAGAAAACTTCCCCCTGATGGAGTATGTCTGGTTTAAAGAAAGCCATAAAATAGAAAGCGGCATGTTAACCTGGGCCGCCCCGCCGCGTTTTTCCGATGGATATACCGCTATACAAAATCGTCCCGGATTGCTTATTGAAACGCACATGTTCAAAGATTATAAATCCCGGGTGGACGCCACCTATGCCATATTAAAGCACACATTGGAAATACTAAATCAGCAGTATCAGATTTTAAGATCGAAAATATCCCGGGCAGATAAACAGACCGCTCAACCGGGTTTCCGGGTAAAACCATTAACATTAACCTATAAAATGACCGATCGGGCGTCGTATATTGATTTTCTGGGATATGAGTATAGCATCATTAAAAGTGATATTACCGGCGGCGACTGGTTTCGTTACTATACCAATCAGCCAAGAACTTTTCGGGTACCATTTTTTAATACAATGGAACCGGTTATCAAAGTACAATTGCCTGATGCATACATTGTTCCGGCTGGATGGTCTGAAGTTATCAAACGTATAAAAGTTCATGGCATTAAATACCTGACGCTAAAAGATGAAAAAGAATTATTAATCAGCACTTATAAGTTTTCTAAGCCAAAATGGAACACTTCTCCTTATGAAGGTCATCAGACCGTGGAATTTGAACTCACGCCAATTGAAATCCGTCGGACTTTTTTCCCGGGATCGATCGTTATAGATATGAATCAAAGGGCTGCAAAGGTCATAGCGAACATTCTGGAACCTCAGGCGCCTGATTCTTATGTGTATTGGGGATTTTTCAACACCATCTTTGAACGCAAGGAATATGTGGAATCCTACGTGATGGAAGAGCGGGCGCGCATGATGCTGGCGGGCGATGAGGAACTGAAACGTGAATTTGAAATTAAAATGAAAAATGACAAATCATTTGCTGAAGATCCCGCAGCTATATTAATGTGGTTTTATGAAAAATCGCCGTACTGGGACGAATATAAAGACGTCTATCCGATAGGCAGAATATTTAAGCAGTCTGATTGATATAATTTAAGCAGACAATTGGAGATATTTATTGGAATATATTACTTCATTTATCGAAGAGATAATATACTTTTTTAATGAGATATCCATTTATCTCGTATTTGGATTTGTTGTTGCGGGAATTTTACATGTCCTTTTTCCGGATTCGATTGTACGCAAACACCTTGGTAGAGGATCATTCGGATCGGTGTTAAAATCAACCATATTTGGCATTCCCCTTCCCCTTTGCTCCTGCGGCGTGGTACCGGTAGCAACATCCCTGCGGCGCAGCGGCGCATCTAAAGGCTCGGTGGTTTCATTTCTAATTTCCACGCCTCAGGTTGGTGCAGATAGTTTTATGATTACCTATTCGTTAATTGGCTGGGTATTTGCCATTTTCCGCATTATTGCTTCTCTGATTACAGCATTCTTTGCCGGTATTCTGATCAATATATTTGATAAAGAAAAAGTCGATCCATCGGCTCACGATCCTAACATATCAGTACCGGAAACATCATATCGGGATCGCATTAAATCATTCCCGAATTATATTGAATATGAATTATTCGGATCAATTGCCAATTACCTGGTGATCGGTCTTATTATTGCCGGTCTGATTGGCGTATTTGTTCCTGATGGTTTTTTTGAGACCTATCTGGGCAACTCTTTTCTTTCCATGTTGTTGATGCTGGTAGTCGGCATACCTATGTATGTTTGCGCCTCAGCCTCCACGCCTATTGCCGCTTCACTGCTGATGAAAGGAATTTCCCCCGGCGCTGCGCTGGTATTTTTATTAACCGGTCCGGCCACTAATGCCGTTAGTTTCTCGGCTGTGACTAAAATTGTCGGAAAAAAATCAACAACTATATATATGGCCTCAATTGCTGTAGTGAGTCTGGCGCTTGGGTACGCGCTCAATCTATTTAGTGATTCATTTGGTATCATGGACAGTATGATGCACCATCATCATGAGACCATTCCTTTCTGGCTTAAAATAACCGGATCCATTTTGATGATCATGATGTTTACATGGTATTATGTTAAACTTTATATTGTGGGACGCTTTATGAAAACAGATAATTCAATCAAAATAGATAAAATTCAACTCGACGTACAGGGTATGACCTGTATGCACTGTGCGGGTACCGTTAAAAAAGCCGTCGAATCGGTTAAGGGTATCTCGGAGGTTAATGTCATGTTAAATAATAACCGGGTGGAATTTCTATCGGATAATCCCGGAAAAATCAACCAGGTCAAACAAAAAATTAAAGCGGCAGGCTACGAAGTTTAATAACAGAGATTGCAAATGTCATTTTTAAAAAAAGTATTTTTTTATTTGCTGATTGTATTTTTAGCTAGTCCAAATTATTTCATCTACGGACAATCCGTTAAAAATTTTCAACAGATGAGTCATACAGAAATTGATAAACTGATCCGCCAAACGGCTAAAACATCGTTGACAGTTACCGGGAAAATGAATTATTTCTCGGCCTTTTTTTTAGGCGTACCTTACAATATTCATTGTGTGGGTGACGGCCCCTACGCGTTGTACGAGCCCTGGCCGCTGGTTAATTTTAAGGAAACTAACTGTATGGCTTTTTGTGAGCATGTTCTGGCGCTGGCTATTTCCGACAACTGGGATAATTTCTTTAACAATCTCCAGCAAATTAGATACAAAGACGGCCTCATCGGAATAAAAACGCGCAATCATTACACCATGGCCGACTGGCTGCCGCAGAATGCCTGGCTGCTGGAAGACGCCACGGTGAAAGCGGGCGGAACTTTCACTCAAAGTGTTACCCGTACTATTTCACATAAACAATTTTTCGCCGGCAAGGGGATTTCGGATACTTCCTGCATATTACCGGATCGTACGTTGACTATCAGGTATATTCCGATAAATGATTTTAAAGATGTAATCAATCAAACCAAAGTGGGTGATATCCTAAGTTTATTGTTTGCCAAACTGGATAACATTTTTTCCGCTCACATGGTCATGGTTGTCGATGATGGTAATGGTAAGTGCATACGTGAGTCATCTAATAGCAGAATGACCACATTTGATACACCGATTGAGGCATGGACTAATCAAAAGATGAACCTGAAATCGCAGCGATATTTGGGAATAACTATTATGCGTATCAAGGATGAAGTTAACGTCGCTGGAAAAATTATAAACCCAACTGCTATCAAGAAATTGAAAAATAATTAAAAGTAAGTAAATTAATTCAAATTATTTCTTGCTCATAAAAAACATTCGGTTTATATTTCAGAACTTTATTACTAAAAGAGGCATTTTCTATGATAGAAAAAACGATTGATAAGTTTATTGAGCGCATTAAAGAAATCGTTATTACTGATCCGAACATGAAATCGATACCGCTGGCCTATTTGATGACGCTTGATATTCCCGATGCCATAAAACATTATTTTGATCAGGAAGTTGAAATATGGCTGCGTGAGGAAGAAAATAAATTCACCACTACTGAACGTTTTGATTACGATGTTCCCCAGGTTCGTATGCTGATTGATCAGGTATTTGATCACCTTAAACAAAGTGCAACGTTTCATATCAATAAATTTAATCAACTATTGGAACGGGCAATAAAACTGGAAATGAACTATCTTCTTGAACCTCACAGAACACTGACCCAGTTTATATTTAAAGATTCTAACATAGTTCCTACAATGGAAATTTATGATACATTAAAATATTTTTTCCGTCTCGAATATTATAAAAATGCAATTTCAGATTATTTTAATACAAAATATATGCGAGAAATAAAAAAAGGACAATTTGTTGAACTTCTTAAGCAAATCGATGAACAAGCCTTTTCCGAGAAGCCGGCGGAAACCGCTCTTAAAGTAATTAAATCCATAATGGGATTCCTCGGCGAGGCTCAGGATACTGAAGTTAACTCCCTGCCAATCGAATTATTACAAACTGCATTTAAAGATCGGAATTTAAAAGATTACCAGGATCTTCTTAAAAAAGCCGATAAAGAATCCGGACTGAGCGAACTTACGTTTGATGAACTTGAGACCATGCTCCGCGATGGCAGTATTCCCGGCGGTGAGCAGGATATTAAAGATAAAACCGAAATAATCGGCATTAAAGATCATGACGATATTGAAACCAGTAAACCGGAAGTCAGCGTTGCCGAAATTGAGGTTCCGGAAATTCCTTTGGATGAGTCCGTTGTTGGTGAAGATATTGAAGAAGATATAGAAGAAGATTTTGAAGATGAAGAATATGAACTTGAAGATGAAGAAGAGTATGAAGAAGAAATGGAAGAGGCAGATGTAGCGATAGAGGTTGAAGCCCCTGAAGAAGAATCGGTTGAAGAAGAAGTTGTTGAAGAAGAATTTGCAGAGGAAGAGCCCTTAGAAGAGGCAGCTGCAGAACCGGAAATCACTGAAGAACAACCAAAAACGGCGGCAAATGTTGCCCAGGATCTGGCTGATCATGTTGCCCGGCAAATTTCATCCGATACGCCGTTGGAAGATATTAATAGTCTGATTAAGGGCCGAACGCGTAGAAAAATTCTTAAAAAATTGTTTAAGAAAAAAGAAAATGAATTTTTATTATTTATTGAGCAAATCAATAAACTGGCAACCTGGAAAGAAGCTTCAAGAATAATAGATGATGAGTTTTATACCCGTGAAATAAATCCATACTCCAGCGAAGCCATCACGTTTAGTGATATTATTTATACACGTTTCTTCCCAAAAGACAAATACGTTACTACTGAAAGCGAAACGAATGGATTTGGTTAATAATTGAATTTATTTATATAAAAAAAGACCGACCCGATTCGGTCTTTTTTTTTGCTGAAATTTATAAGAATACTTTTAGAGTTCTCATATAAAATAATTATGAAATCTGATTATCACATACATACAAAGCGCTGCAAACACGCTGAAGGTGAAATTCATCAATATGTTGAAAAAGCCATCCAGCTTGAGATTCCTGAAATTGCCTTCACCGATCATATTCCTCTGCCACACCAATTTGATGCAGCCCATCGCATGGCTTTAAATGAGCTGGAAGATTATCTGAATGATATTGAACGGTTACGACTTCACTATCCTGAAATTACGATACATGCCGGTATTGAGGCTGATTATTACGATGGATTTGAAGAGTTTTTATATAGAACATTCCAGCAGTTCAATTTTGATATGACTATAATGTCGGTCCATTTTATTAAAGGCTGGCCGAAACACAACTGGGTATTTTCTTATTATTTTCCGAATCGGCCCATTCATGAAATTTATTCTGATTATTTGCAAGCCTTAAAAAGAGGTATCAATACAGGGTTGTTTAATATTGTGTGCCACTTGGATTTAATTAAAGATGAGGCTTTTCCTTTATTAGACGCAAACAAGACTGAATTACTGAACGTTTTGGAATGCGTTAAAAAACATTCCATGGCTATCGAAATAAATACATCCGGATTGCGGAAAGAAATCAAGGAAACATATCCGAATCTGAATTTACTGCCATTACTGGAAGAGTATAAAATTCCTATAACTTTTGGCTCGGATGCTCACAAACCGGAACAGGTTGGATTTCAGTTTGAGTACGTTGAAAAGGCATTGTCCAATTATCCGAATATCAGATATGCAACTATTACAGAAGATGTATTAAAATGAATGAAGCTCAAAATATAATAAACCAAAATATTCCGGATATTTTGATGCGCTTAAAAAACATAGCCATTGTAGGACTATCCCCTAAGCCGGACAAAACCAGTTATCAAGTTGGCGCATATATCAAACAAGCCGGTTATAATGTTTTTCCGGTCAATCCCAATTACGATAACGTAATGAATTTGAAATGTTACAATACTCTGAAAGAAATTCCTGAACCAGTTGATATTGTTAATATTTTTCGTAAATCCGAAGATGTACTCCCGGTTGTCAAAGAAGCAATCAATATAAACGCAAAAG
>JAFGKZ010000135.1 GCA_016928315.1 Calditrichaceae bacterium | reverse complement strand
GAGCTTTGTAGATTAATGTAAGAAGTTAACCCACCCCTGCCTTGCGGCTTTCCCCTCCCTGATAATCAGGGAGGGGCGTTCGCCAGCAGGCGAATGGGGAGGGTCAGAAATAAGTAAAAACTCTGATATTCAGAGGGAAAATAAATGAGAACGATACAACAAAACATAGAAGCCCTGCGAATTGCGTTAAATGCAATCATTGCCAATAAAACGAAAGGGATATTAACCACGCTGGGCATTGTTATCGGGATTATGGCTGTTGTAACTACTATGACCGCGGCCAACGGGCTGGCTAATAATTTTAAAGAAAGTATTTCCGCCATTGGTTCTGATGTGCTTTATGTGTCCCGTATGCCCTGGATTATTACAGGTAATTTTTTTGAATACCGCAACCGTCCCCGCTTGACCTACAAAGATTGCGAGAATTTGGAGCAACGAATGAAAGGCAAAGGGATTGTTAATCCGACAACCGGAACCAACAGGAATGTGAAATATAAATCCACTGTAATGGAACAGACGCCCATTGTCGGGACCACGGAAACACAAATTATTGTCACTGAAGGATTCCCCGAATACGGGCGGTTTTTAACGGCTATCGATGTTAATTATAAGAAGCGGGTCTGTGTGATTGGTTCGGAAATCAAAGAACGGTTATTCAAAAATGTAGACGCGGTTAATAAGGATATTAAGATCGGCTGGCATACATTCCGGATTGTCGGCGTAATGGAAAAGCAGGGCAGCGCTGGATTTTTCGGCGGACCGAATTTTGATAACCAGATTTTTATCCCGATTACCGCTTTGATGAAATATTTTGGTACAAGCAATAGAGGCTATTCAATTGCGGTTAAATCCCCCAGCCATGAGAATCTGGCCGATTTTGAATATGAGCTGATCGGTGAGATGCGCAATATCCGCAAGCTTAAGCCTACCGAAAAGGATAATTTTTCTATTAACAGCATGGATTCGCTGATGGATATGTACAATAACATCATGGGCGTGATTGTGCTTATCGGTCTGGCAATTACGGGGATTTCGTTGTTCGTAGGGGGCATCGGCGTGATGAATATTATGTTTGTATCGGTGACGGAACGGACTAAGGAAATCGGCATTCGTAAAGCCATCGGGGCCCGTAAGAAAGTTATTTTGACACAGTTCTTGTTTGAATCATCCATCATCTGCCTGATCGGTGGGATTATTGGTGTGATTATTTCATTTGGTGTAGCCGAGCTGATTGATAAAATGGTGATGCCGGCCAGTATATCGTTACCCATTGTATTCGTTGCGTTAATGATAGGTATATTGACCGGCGTTGTTTCCGGATTTATTCCGGCGCTCAGGGCGTCACGCTTAAACCCGATTGATGCATTGAGGTATGAGTAATAAACTGAAAGAAGACCTGGAGTGAATTAGAAATAACCCACCCCTTGCCTTGCGGCTTTTCCCTTCCTGATATCAGAGAGGGGTGTTCAGTCGAATGGTGGAAGGGGAAGGTTAAGAAATGACGTTAAATAAAATTTTTAACTTTAACTAATTATCAAAAAATAAGGTTCTAAACCATGAGAATTTCCGAAGCATTTAAAATGGCTGTTACCGCCATAACAAGTCATAAATTGCGGTCTGTTCTTACGCTCATTGGAATTATCGCCGGTGTCGCTTCGATTATCGCTGTAATGACCGGCATCTCGGTTATTCAGAATACCATGGAGGCGGAAATGAGCGTGCTGGGTTCGGAGGTATTTCAGGTACAGAAATGGGCGGCCGGGGGACCGATGAGTGAAGAAGAACAGCGTAAGATTATGAAACGCCGACCCACCACTACAGAACATGCCGATGCCATCCGGGAAAATGTAAAAACGGTTACCCTGGTTGGTTCCGAGCTTTGGGATTTTGGTCATACCGTTAAATATCGTGATAAATCTACTAATCAAAATATGACTATATGCGGCGGTACGCCGGAGTATGCGCCCAACAATACACATTATATCGGTCATGGCCGTAATATGACCATTGATGATTTACGCATGAACCGGAACGTAGTGGTTTTAGGATATGCTGTTGCTCAGGAATTATTTCCCTGGACAGATCCCCTGCAAAAGACCGTTAAAATAGACGGGCATAAATTCCAGGTCATTGGCGTCTTCGAATCAAAGAAATCGGCTATGGGCGGCAATTATGATAATTATCTCTTAATACCCATTACGGTTTATAAAAAAGTATATGGAAAATATAATACTTTCGGCAGGGAGAATTCAGTTAATATTACCGTACGGGCAAAATCACCTGACTTGGTGCAGGAAGCCATTGCCGAAACCCGTGCTGTAATGCGCCGGGAGCGCGGTCTAAAACCGAATGAAGAAGACGATTTTACCATTTTTACCAATGAAAGCCAGATTAAAACCTTTAATGAAGTTACGGCAGGTATTAAAGTCGGGGCTTTCGTTATCGGTATTATTGCCCTTATTGTAGCTGGTATTGGCATTATGAATATCATGCTGGTCTCCGTTACAGAACGTACAAGGGAAATTGGTGTGCGCAAATCACTGGGCGCCAGAAAAAAGGATATTCTTCGCCAATTCCTCATTGAAGCGATTATCCTGTGTAATATCGGCGGCGTATTCGGCGTGCTGATTGGATTCGGTCTGGGCAATATCATGGCTATGGTCACAGATTTTAAAATTTCCACACCGATGAACTGGGCTATAATTGGATTATTATTTTGTACAGCCGTAGGATTGATTTTCGGATACTGGCCGGCGCGCAAAGCTTCTATCCTTAGTCCGATTGAGTCCCTGAGGTATGAGTAGATACTGGAATTGTATTAATATCTGCTAATAAAACCCCTCTTTCTTAATACACAGGGGTTAAAGGGTTTGCCTTTTTCTTTTATTCTGGTCAAAATGATTGTACTTTATCCTTAATTATTTACCGAAAAGGAAATAATTTTCTGAAAAAATAGGAGTATCATAAATGAAGATTGATAAAACGAGACCATTTAGCGTATATCTTCTCTTAATTTTAATGTGCTTCCAGGGATTAAGCGGAATTGCCGGCGGCATCGGGCTGGTTATGGATCCAACCGGCAGACTAATTCAAATGCCTTTGGAATGGCTTAAAAGTTCTCCGTTTAATGATTATCTGATACCGGGCGTTATTCTGCTCACTATTCTCGGTGTTTTTCCACTTTATGTTTTTTATGCTCTATTAAAAAAACAGCGATCCGCCTGGTTTGGATCTTTGTTTGTTGCCATTGCATTGATTATCTGGATAGGCGTTGAAATTCTAATTATTGGTTATTATTCGCAGCCGCCATTGCAGCTCATTTATTTAATAGTTGGAATGGCCATACTTATTCTCGTGTTGTTACCTTCTGTTCAAAATTGTTACCGGACCATCGATTTAAATAAAAAACCGGAATAATTTTTTAGCGCTCTGCTGAATAGGCGGCTTATTATTACCCGGTTTGACAGGTTTATCCACGATTTGTCCCGAATTCGGTTCGTTTTGGAAGCGTATGCGTCGGACCGAATCGGTCCGATAGAGAAATATAACGGATATGGGCGATTTATTAAAGTAACCTGAGTTCGATCTAAGAAATTTAATGAGATAAATTCGGTAAGTTAGTTGGAAATGGCTATACAACTGACCCTCCCTGTCCTTCGGACATCCCTCCCTAATACATTAGGGAGGGTACGGCTTTAGCCGGAGGTGGGTCAAATAGTACAAATTAAACCAATAACAACATTCCCAACATAGCAAAGCGTGATTTAACGAATTTCAATTTGCGATTATTCTTAGATCGAACTCAGGTTATTTTAACTTGCTTCAAATTCTGTACTTCAATATTTTTATAAAACAGCTATTATAATTGGATACTGTATGCCAAGTTTGTCACCGGGAACGGCAGGCGCAAAAGAAGTCTATGGGATTTCAGTAATCAGAGATGATTTAAGTATTACTATTCCGCCTAAAGCATTTACTCGTTACGAATTAACGCCTGATTCCTTTGTGCTGCTGATAACTGGACGCCGCGGAGAGCCAGGATTCGGATTGCAAAATAAAAAACACTCGGAAAAATCAGTATTTGCAAAGCATATAAACCAGATGGATGCATTGAATAAGATTTATTTGTTTCAAAAAAAAGCATGGGTACTCACAAGGTTAAAGGACTCAAAACTTTTCCTATCAGATGCTATGATGAAGGCCTTTCATCTTGAAATTGGAATAAAACTGATGGTGGTTAAGAGCACCACAATCACCATGAGTTATTCACCAATAGAAATGTGGAAGTCAAAATTAGCTCAGCACGGATTTTATGAGGCCATAAAAAATATTGATAGTCTTGAAGAGTTTTAAATGAAAAAGAATTCCTTCTCCCCCCATTTCATAGACAAAGCTTCAGCAGAACGCATAAATCAAGATTGGATTGATGGACAATTAAAAAAATCTTCTACCAAAATTATCCCGATTTGGCAGACGAAGGTGCTTTGTAAAAAGGATGATTATCAACAGCCAGTAAAGCTTACAATTAAGGATTATAAAAAGAAATCGCCTCAATCGGACAGATTTGTATTTTTAGGTCTCATTAATGGTGAAGCCTGTTTTACCCATCAGATATCCTCGGAAGAAGTTGCAGCTCAACTGTGTCAAAAAAACAGCAGTGAATTTCTGGATTTCCGGAAAGCGGCGCCGTTGCTATCCTATGAGGATTATGCTTTACTGGCCATGGCCCGCTTTATGGTTAACTGGAATTCCCGACATGCATATTGCGGTAAATGCGGACATAAAACAAATACGCAGGAAGGGGGCAATGTCCGTATCTGTTCCAATGAATCCTGTAAAGAAAATTTTTATCCCAGTATGGATCCGGCGGTGATTGTACTGGTGACTGATGGTGATAAATGTCTGTTAGGCCGGCAATCGCCCTGGCCTAAAAATATGTATTCCACCCTGGCCGGATTTGTGGAACCCGGTGAAAGTATTGAGCATGCGGTATATCGTGAAGTTGAGGAAGAGACCGGAATTCAGGTTGATAATATAAAATATCAATCATCGCAGCCCTGGCTTTTTCCCAGTTCGCTGATGCTGGGATTTAATGCTTCGGCTATTAATAATAACATCACACTCAATAAGAGTGAACTGGATGACGCCCGCTGGTATACCCGTAAAGAAATAAAAGAACAGTTGGAAAAAGGCTTAATAAAGATGCCAATGAGCGTATCCATCGCTTATAGTTTGATTAAGAACTGGTATGAACAGGGCGAATTGGGTAATTTAGATAATGCAATCCCATGATGATCTATCGTTTTATGGAAATATATATTAACATAAAAAAGTGGATAAACCATGGAACCTATTTTTAAAAAACCACTCGCTGTATATTTATTAAAATTTTTAATAGGACTTATCGCTTTAAGTGGTCTGATTGGCGGGCTGTTTCTCATTATTTCGCCCGCCGGCGATTTATTGTTTATGCCGCTTAGTTTATTAGACTCTACGCCTTTCAGCACTTATTTTTTCCCGGGATTAATATTACATGTATGTTTTGGATTCTATCCAACATTTGTTTTGGTCGGATTATTTAATAGAATGGATTCCGGTATAATGAATTCAATTAGTATTTATAAAGAAAACCATTGGGCCTGGACCGGATCGGTTTATATCGGTATTATGCTGATACTGTGGATTGACATTCAAATTATGTTAATCGGTTACATCAATATTAACCAGTTTATATATGCCATACTTGGTGTTCTAACGGTGATATGTGCGCTTATCCCTTCAGTAAAAATTTTTTATTTAATTGAATAAAATGAGTATGTTTCAATAAACAATGGTACTATTGGTATTATAAAATATTTTAAGGAGAAAATTTATTATGCGACAGATTATTTTATTAATTATCATCGGAATGTGGGCGGCAACTTCAATCGCTCAAAACAAAGTCGTTGCCCATGCGGACGCCGCAAAAACACAGATAAGCAAGCATATTTACGGACACTTTGCCGAGCATCTTGGCAGGGTTATTTACGATGGCATATACGTGGGGGATGACAACACAAAAATTCCCAATACCGATGGCGTGCGCAACGATGTTATCACAGCGCTTAAGGATTTAAATATACCAAACCTGCGCTGGCCGGGAGGCTGCTTTGCCGATACGTATCACTGGAAGGAAGCTATCGGACCTAAAGGTGAACGGATACCAATCGAAAATTTATCCTGGGGCAATTATCGTGAGGATAATAGTTTTGGCACCCATGAGTTTCTTAATTTATGTGAACTGCTTGGCGCTGAACCCTATCTGGCTGTGAACATGAATTCCGGCACCGTGCAGGAGGCGGTTGAGTGGGTACAGTATGTCAATCATGCCAATGGAACCAGCCATCTCACTGATCTTCGTGAAAAGAATGGCCGCAATAAACCCTGGCGCGTTACCTATTGGGGTATCGGCAATGAATCCTGGGATTGCGGCGGCCACATGACAGCAGACTATTATGTTAACCTCTACAAACGTTACGCTACAGCTATGACCAATTACTATAATTCCGAAGGACTGTTCAGAATAGCCGTTGGACCCGGATTTCCGGATTACAATTGGACTGAAACAATAATGAGGGAAATTCCGGACAGACGTATTGAAGGATTATCGATCCATCATTACGCAGTGAACTGGGAACACAGAAGTTCTTCTTACGAATTTACGGATGAAGAGTATTTTATGATTATGGAAAAAGCATGGTTTATGGAAGAATTTATTACTAAAAACGATGAAGTTATGAATAAGTATGATCCCGATAAACGGGTTGCGCTGATTGTGGATGAATGGGGTGGATGGTACGATCCGGATCCCAGGGGAAATGGTGCCTTATATCAGCAAAATACGATTCGGGATGCAATGATTGCCGGAATTACCCTGAACATTTTTAATAATCATGCAGACCGGGTTCGGATGGCCAATCTGGCCCAAACGGTAAATGCGCTTCAATCTGTGATTCTTACCAAAGATGAAAAAATGATTCTGACCCCGACTTACCATGTTATGGAAATGTACAAGGTGCATCAGGATGCTATGTTAGTTCCCCTCGAAATTAAATCAAAGGATTTTGTACAGGGAGATAAAAAGCTTCAGGCGGTTTCCGTATCCGCTTCTAAAGATGCTTCCGGAAAAATGCATATTTCGTTGACCAATATTGATAATCAAACAGGGCAAAAGGTGGATATCAGTCTGAATGGATTTAAAGCAAAAAATGTATCGGGCAGAATTTTAACATCACAAAAAGTACAGGATCATAATACTTTTGATAATCCCGCAAAGGTTACGCCCAAAAAATTTGACGGGGCAAAAATTAAAGGTAATAGTGTCATGGTCAATATGCCGCCCATTTCCGTTGTGGTTTTAGAATTGGCGGAATAAAATTAAATCTTTACGGGAAACGTTTTCTCATAAAACTGCGTGAAATTTTTCCGACGAAAAGATAAAGAAAGCACGCGCTTTTTATTTTAAAGCGCGTGCTTTTATTTTTGGTTCTTCCGGTTATAAGGTACATGAACAATAACAGATGACTTTTACCTTAAGTTTTGATTGTGTTTTGAATACATGTTTCATTAAAAAAACCATATTTGATATTTTACTGAATCCCGTCGGGATGAAATGTCTATAGTATTGGGGTTCATCCTATATTTGTTTTAATCCCGATAGGGATGATATATCCCACCCCTATCGGGGTTATGGATGCTTTTGGTTATTAGGCGCTATAACTATTTCATCCTTATAGGATTGGAAAACAGATTATACCTTTTCATTTTTCAGGATTGATGAAATTTGTTCTGATTATGAATGGTATTTTTTTATGTATAATTTGTTTGACTGATATTTTTATAATTTTGATTGATCCTGGATTGGTGTACTCAAGAACCGGAAGAAATATATTTTTAATGCTATGGAATGACATAAAACTATTATTCAATTCCAGAATATTTATTTTATAAAGGAGATAATTATTCATGCTCTTTTATCTCAATGGATCGTTTATTATATTCTTACTGAAATGATTCAATAATAAAAAACACAACGCATCAGATCATAGTTATGTGTTTGTCAAATCAATTCTTTCAATAATAGTTAATTTTATATAGATCTCCTGATTAAATTTTATTTTTTATAGGAGTTTATTATGCAAGCTGTAAAAATGGTAATTGCCATTTTAATTCTGGTGATATTTTATTCATGTAACAGCTATTCTTTAAGAAAGGACATGCTGCAATCAAATGCTCTGAATGCACTAAATTATCCAAAGGTACATGATAATCAGATTATCTTTTTTAAAAAGACGCTAATCTATACGGATGATAACAGATTATTAATCAAACGGCATCGCATACTTAAGTTAGGAAATGATTTAAAATCAGCGCCGGAGGTTTTATACACCTACGACCGTTCGCTTGAAAAACTGTTAAATTGTGAAGCCAGAGTTTTACGCCGTAATAAAAAAGTTGCCTATTATAAGCTAAAAGATTTTCATACTATCAATTTGAGCAATGCCAGGATGATATCGGATGCAAAAATCAGACTTATTCCGGTTGCTGATGTTCTGCTTGAGGGCGATATCGTTGAAATTATCTCGCAGCATGAACAAACCTTTCCGGAGTTGGGCAGCATTTTATCCCCTGCCGAAGCCGGCACACATGTTTATAATAGTGAATTCGTTATTGAGTACCCGGTGAATGATTCAATTTATTTTAAAATAACAGACCCGAAGTTAAAACCGATATATTCTCACAATGAAGACTGTAAGCGGATATTATTCCGGTTAAAAACACATAATAAATTATCGGATGAAAACTATTTTAATTATAAAAACAAGGAAACGGCTATTTATATCAATAAACAGATTAATGCCGGTAACAACGATAAACCATCCTGGACTGAATTTGGCAACTGGTATCTGCAGTTAATTAATCAACGGTTGCAGGCAACACCGGAAATATGCGACCTGGCGGAGATGCTGACTAAAAACTTACATTCCGATAAAGCTAAAATGGATACGATTTTTCAATACATTCAAAAAAATATTCGTTATGAACAGGAATATCTGGAATATGGAGGTATTATCCCCAACCCTCCTGCCATGATTCTTTCCCGAAAATACGGGGACTGCAAGGATTACAGTCTGATTATGTATTTAATGGCTGAATGTGTTGGTTTAAATACGGATCTCACCTTATGCTATCGCGGACGCGGAATTCAGTTTTATGACGATTTACCCGTATCCCAGTTTAATCATATGATTCTTCATTTAAATTATGACGGCACGGATTATTGGTATGACGGTACCAACCGCACTGGTATATCCGGCATCACAACGGCTGATTTGATTAATCAAAAAGGGCTGGTTATAAAAAAAGATAACAGCCGGCTCATTAATATCGCTGAATCCGGAGAAAATAAGATTTATATTTCCGGCCATTTATTAAAACAATCTAACAACCTTAATGCTGATTTGCGTATTGTACTTTCTTCGCAATATGCTATTGATTTCTTTTATGTGAGCGATTATTTAAATTCGGCTGATTTCTCAAACTATCTCATTGACTGGGTTCATAATACACTGGGTTCAAATTTAACGATACTTGACCTTTTGTGGGAAAAAAACGCCGGTGATTTTACGATTTTTTTAAAAACAGAAATACCGAATTCAATTATCCGGATCGATTCCAATTCGTTCGTAAGTTTAAAAAAAATATTCAATTGCTTACTGCCGGATCAGACCATAGCTGCCCGGGATGAGAAGAACATCAACTATTATCCGGATTACGGAAGAATAAATATTGAGCTTCAGTTTCCTGAATTTCTGCCAGCTGAAGCAGCGTTGGGCGAAGATATATTTAAAATTGATTTTAATATAAATCTTCCGCCAGGGCCATTTGATTCTGCTGCAAAAATTCCATTTATAGAACGATATAATAAAATTCTTGAAGACTATGCGCGAATATATAAATTAAGGATAAGGGGATAACAATGAAAAATCTTGTTTTTTTACTGATTGTCTTTTTCATAACCGGTTTATCTTATTTAAATGCAGAGGACTTTATTAGAAATTTACCCAAAGACGAGATGTTAAATTGGCTATCGCCTGAGCGCTTCCAGAATCATGATGCGGTAATAATCCTAAAAGAGCAGAGTGTGTTTGTAAACGAGCGGGAAATTTTTTATCGCGGACTGGAATTACGCGGAAAATCCACAATGACAAACAAAGTGTTAATTGTAAAACTATTTAATGATGCTGCAGTAGAACGGTACGGTTCATACGAGCACGAATATTATGAATGGTTTGGCGATGAAATTCCCAACGGCATCGAGGTGAAAGTACGCGTATTAAAACCGGATAAATCGATATGGGTGATGCCGGACGATAATGCTCAGATTATTGTTTCCCGAAGAAATAAATCCGGTGATCCGATTACACGTAAACTGCTTTTTAAAATACCGAATTTGGCTGTGGGCGATATTCTGCAAATTGAAGAAAAGTTTACAGAAGTATTCATTCGATCTTACAGCGGCTTATTTTTCTATAATGACCGGGATTTAGTTTTATATTCAAATTTATATTTAACCTTTCCATTTAAAGAAGAAGTGAATTTTTTAAGTTTTCCGGCATCTCAAATTGGCGAACCAACCATACAGCAGGTAAGCCAATCTTATGGTTCAGGTAAAACCTATTTCTGGAGCGTGAGAGATTTAAATCCGATACCGGATGAACCGTATTCAAGACCGTTTGCTGAACAGTCGCTGCTTACCGCATTTGTTGTAAAATCTTCAGACCATATTAGTCTGGGAGAATGGCAGAGAACAGTGAAAAATTTTTATAAAGACTTCCTGGAAGATGATGAGGTTGATCCGGATCAGTTTGAGGCAATTGGATTTTCAACCAGTTATAAAGATTCAGTAATTACATGGGAAACAGTTGATAAACTCTATACAGCGTTGAGAAAACATATCGTCTTATCAGGATTCAATTCACTTTATCCGCAGAGTGAAGATATCAATTACATTTTAGAAACAAAAAAAGGGGATGCATCCGACGCCGCTTATATCATGTATAAAATTCTTCAACAATGGAGGCAAAGCGTTAATATTGTATGGGTGCGTGACCGCCGCGAAGGAATATTCGAGTTTTCTGTACCATCACGATTATGGTTCGATCGTATAGCTGTAAAGGTTGTTATTAAAGACCAGACAAGATATTATGATTTTGATCGTTCTATTCCTTACCAGTATGAGACGCCCTGGTTTATAAATCCGATTGATGTTCTTACTATTGAAAAAGAGGGATTTAAAAAAGAACGTATTCAAAAATTTCCCAATATGTATGAAAACAGATTTACTGAATCTCATGTGCTTACTTTCGATGAGCAATTTAAACTCAGCGATAGTCTCATCGTGAACTATACAGGTTCTGCTGCACAGGATTTTAGGGGAGAACATTATGCGGAAGAAACGGATGAGATAGTCTCTTTTATTAATGATGACATTGGAAAGACATGTTTAAGTAAATGTGATACGATTGTTGTTAACGATTTTTTTTATAACCGGGATATCAACATGCGCCTGGCGGGAAAGTCTGCGGTTGCTGTGGATAATATAGAAGATAAATATGTTTTTTCGGTTAAAAATTGTAATCTTGCCCGCTTTTATAAAAAAATATTTGCCGTTGCCAGACGAGGCGATATCGTTTTTCATTCGCCTTTTGAAATAATAATGCAATGGAATATTAAATTGCCGGAAGGGTATTCGGTATCTAAAGATAATCTGGCAAAAAAACAATTTTTAGGCCCTGCTAATGCCTATTCTGAACTGGATTTGAAGGTTGAAAAAAATGTTTTGAATATAAAAGCCGGGATACATTTTCCGCAGATGTATATTCCCTGCAATCAATATCCTGTACTTATTAAATTTCTTGATGATAATATTCAAACGCTGGAGCAAAATATTATTTTAACTCAAAGTTAATGGAAATTGACATATCTTATGTTTTGCCTTGAAACATGATAATGAATTAAAATTCCTATCTTTTTTAACAGAGGAAAATTAATGGGCGCGAATAAAATAAATGCAGTTAAAGAACACTGGCTTAAGGTTTCCGGTGACAAGATTATCAATCAGAAAGGTGAACCGGTTATTTTGCGCGGTTTTGGCCTGGGCGGTATGCTGCATATGGAAAATTTTATCAACGGCTATCCGGCTAATGAAGAGGCAGTCAGAGAAGGAATGAGAGAAATACTGGGAGAGAAGAAATACAATCTTTTCTTTGATCATTTCTACGAAAATTATTTCACCGAACCGGATGCAGAATACATCCATAATTTGGGATTGAATCTTATTCGCATCCCCATCCATTACCGGCAATTTGAAGATGATATGCATCCCCGGGTAATAAAAGAGGATGCATTCAAACACCTGGACCGCGTGATTGAATTATGCGCCAAATATCAGATTTATACCATTATCGATCTTCATGCTTTGCCGGGATTTCAGAATCAGCATTGGCATTGTGATAATCCCACTCATATAGCGTTTTTCTGGCAGCATAAAGACTTTCAGGACAGAGCGGTGCATTTGTGGGAAATTATCGCTAATCGCTATAAAGACCAGTCCTGGCTGGCCGGTTACGACCTGATCAACGAACCGGCTGAACCTGCCGGAGAGAAAGTGTTCCTTTATTATAAACGCCTGCGTGACGCCGTTTTAAAAATCGATCCGAATCATATTTTATTTCTGGAAGGCAATACCTATTCCACCGAGTTTGATAT